>NZ_JAVRBF010000029.1:0-104027 GCF_032436805.1 Streptomyces sp. P17
ACGTCGGCCTTCAAGACCACAACCGGGTCTCGAAGGCCGACGTCACGCAGGGCCCCGGATTAACCAACAGCGTCCGGGTTACGGTTCGGGGCCCTTTGTTTTCCGCCCCCGCCGCCCCTACCCGTCCCAGCCCTGGGGGCTGCCGCCCCCAGACCCTCGCTTCGGCCCTGAAGGGGCCTCGTCCTCAAACGCCGGACGGGCTAAAGATCAGCCCCTCGCCGTTCGAAGGCGGAGGGCCGTGAAATCAGCCCCTCCGGCGTGTGAGGAGCGGGCCTCCAGGGGGCAGAGCCCCCTGGAGGGGGTTGAAGGGGCGGCAGCCCCTGCTGGGGTCCCCCCTCTGGGGGAGGGGACGGGTAGGGGCGGCGGGGGCGAGAAACTGCTCTCCGTCAGCGCAGGAAGTCCTCGGCGATTCGGGACGCCGAGCGTTCCAGGATGGGACCGGCGTCCGCGATGCACTTCGCGACGTCGGGCTCGATCTCCGTCAGGGCGTACACGCGGCGGATCCCCGCCCGGCCGAGCGCCTCCGGGGGCAGCGCCAGCCGGCCGCACACCGCCACGACCTCCTTGCCCGCAGCCCGGGCCGCCGCCGCGACCCCCGCCGGCGCCTTGCCGTGCAGCGTCTGCTCGTCCAGCGAGCCCTCCCCGGTGATCACCAGGTCCGCCCGCTCCAGCGCGGGCGCGAAGCCCAGCACGTCGAGCATGACCTCGATACCGGGCCGGAACCGGGCACCGAGAAGCAACGCGCCGTAACCGATGCCGCCCGCCGCACCCGCGCCCGGCGAGGCCGCGTACTCGGCGGCCTTGGAGCCGATCGCCCCCTCCAGCACCTTCGCGAAGTGCGCGAGCGCCGCGTCCAGCGTCGCCACGTCGTCCGGCGAGGCACCTTTCTGGGGGCCGTACACGGCAGGGGCGCCCTTGGGACCCGTCAGGGGGTTGTCGACGTCGCTCGCGAGCACCAGCTCGACGGAGGACAGACGCGCATCCAGGCCCGACAGATCCGCCGAGGCCAGGTCGCCCAGTCCCCCGCCACCCGGCGACACCGGCTCGCCGTCCGCGTCCAGGAAACGCGCCCCCAGCGCGGAGAGCATGCCGGCGCCGCCGTCGGTCGTAGCGCTGCCGCCCACGCCGAAGACGATCGTCCGCGCGCCCGCGTCGAGGGCGGCCCGCAGCAGCTCCCCGGAGCCGTACGTGGAGGCCGTCAGGGGCGCGAAGACGCCCGCCGGGAGCCGCTGGAGCCCGCTGGCCTCCGCCATCTCGACGACCGCCGTGTCACCGCGCAGCGCGAACGCCGCCGTGACCTCGTCACCGAGGGGTCCCGCGACCCGTACCTCGTGCCGCTCGAACCCGGCCGCGACCGCGGCGTCCACGGTGCCGTCGCCGCCGTCGGCCACGGGCAGCGCCTCGACGTCGACGTCGGGCACGACCTGCCGCAGTCCGGCCGTCACCCGCTCGGCGACCTGTACGGCCGTCAGCGAGCCCTTGAACTTGTCCGCGGCGATGAGCACGCGCTGTGTCACCTGTGATCCCCTTGCTCTCCGGGCCTCGCGCATGTCAAGGCCAGTCGCGCCGCTGCGACCTTAACCGCAGGACACCCCCGCCGTCATGCCCCGCCCGGTCCCTGGACCGCATCCACCCCCTCGCAAGCCGGCCGCAACCGAGGCGCCCCCTGAACCGGAACCACACGGCCCGGCCCCGCCCCGCTGTCCGCACCCCCCGGAATCGGGTAGACCGGTCGTATGACCCCTGTGGGCACCGAGCCAGAGCTCGCCGACCGCGTTCTCGGGGGCTGGCTGGGCCGGATCGCCGGGAACATGCTGGGGAAGCCGGTCGAGCAGGGCGACCTGTGGACGCGGGACCGGATCGACCGTTACTTGCGGCGGGCCGCCGCGCTGCCGCTCACCGACTACCTGCCCGAGCCGCCGCCCGGCGAGGACGACGTCCTCGAGCTGCGCCCGGAGTGGCGCCAGTGCGTGCGCGGCCGGATCCACGGCAGCTGCCGCGACGACGACGTCGACTACGCCATCCTCGGCCTGGACCTGCTGGAGACCCACGGCTTCGCGTTCAGCACCGAGCAGGTCGGCGACCGGTGGCTGCTGCGGCTGCCGTACCTCCAGACCTTCACCGCCGAGCGGGCGGCGTACCGGAACCTCGCCAACGGGCTCAAGCCGCCGCTGACCGCCACCTACGAGAACCCGTACCAGGAGTGGATCGGCGCCCTGATCCGGGCCGACATCTACGGCTGGACCTGCCCCGCCGCGCCGAGCCGCGCCGCCTCCCTCGCCCGCCGGGACGCGGTGCTGTCGCACACCGGCAACGGTGTGTACGGCGCGATGTGGGCGGCGGCGCTGGTCTCGGCGGCGTTCAGCGCGCCCACCGTGCGGCACGCCCTGAACGAGTCGCTCACCGTGATCCCGGCGAGCAGCCGCCTCGCGCGCACGGTGCGCCGGGTGATCTCGCTCCACGACACCCGGATGACCTGGGAGGACACCCTCACCACCGTGGCCGAGGAGACGGCGGGGCTCGGCTGGATCCACACCGTCCCGAACGCCGCCGTCCTCACCGCGGGCCTCCTGTACGGCGACGGCGACTTCACCCGCACCATCACACTGACGGTGCGGAGTGGTCTGGACACCGACTCCAACGGGGCCACCGCCGGTTCCGTGGCCGGGGTGCTGACCGGGGCGGAGGCGATTCCCGCGCAGTGGCGGGACCCGTTGGAGGACACGGTGCGCAGTGCGGTGTTCGGGTTCGACGGGGTGCGGATCAGCGAGCTGGCGGAGCGGACGGTGCGGCTGGTCGGCGCTGAGTGACGGTCAGGGCGCGACGTCCGCGTACGTCGTGCCGACCTTCGATCTCGGCGCCGTCCGTGCCCCACTGGGGTTTGTCAGGCTGTCCCAGGTGCGCCGTGGTAGCGGGGGGGTCGTCGCGAAGGCCCCGGTGCCGCCCGCCGCGTCGCCGTCCCAGGTGACGGCGGCCGACGCGGGCGACGCCGTCAGCAGGACGACGTCGGCGGCGAGGACGGGGAGGGTACGCGGGCCGGTACGCGGGCCTGCCCCCTTCACGCGAGCCGGACGGTGAGTTTGTGGGTGGCCCCGACCGTTTCGCTCAGGTCACCGAAGGTGACGGTCAGTTCGACGCCCGTATCGACCGAGGTGACCGTGGGCGCCTTCGACGAGGCGGGCCTCGGTGCGGTGACCGCGCGCGATGTGGTCGCGGACGACGAGCTCCACGGCGGAACTGGAGAACCGACACCGGGTCGGCTGATCCGGCCCGACGGGGTTCAGCCCTCGACGTCCCGGGGTTTGGCGTCCACCTCGCGCAGCGCGTCGTCGCGTTCGGCGATGCGGGCCTCGGTGCGGTGACCGCGCGCGATGTAGTCGCGGACGACGAGTTCCACGGCGTCCTGGGGGCTGCCCACGCCCGCGAGGACCATGACTTCGACGACGAGTTCGGCGTCGAGGGAGACGGTGACCTTGGCCATGCGCGGACGATAACACCGGCGTGTGTCCCGCGACCCGAATATCCGTTCGCCGCACCCGGGGCCCCCGCCTACCCTCGGTGGCATGACCAAGCCCCTCGTCGCCATCCTCAGCGGCGCCGGTATCAGCACGGACTCCGGGATCCCCGACTACCGCGGGCCCAACGGTCTGTGGCGGCGGGACCCGGACGCCGAGAAGCTGGTGACGTACGAGTACTACATGGGCGACCCGGAGATCCGTCGGCGCTCCTGGCGGATGCGGCGCAAGAACCGCACGCTGAAGGCCGAGCCGAACGCCGCGCACCACGCGGTCGCCGAGCTCGATCGCTCCGGGGTGCCGGTCCGGGTGATCACGCAGAACGTGGACGGGCCGCACCAGCTCGCCGGGATGCCGGCCCGCAAGGTGCTCGAACTGCACGGCAGCGCGCGCAGCGTGGTGTGCACCAAGTGCCATGCGCGCGGCCCGATGGAGGACGCGATCGCCCGGGTCGAGGCCGGTGAGGAGGATCCGCTGTGCCTGGAGTGCGGGGGGATCCTGAAGTCGGCCACGGTGATGTTCGGTGAGCGCCTCGATCCGGTGGTGCTCGGCGAGGCGGTCGCGATCACCAAGGCGTGCCAGGTGTTCATCGCGGTCGGCACCAGCCTCCAGGTGCAGCCCGCGGCCGGCCTCGCCGGGGTCGCCGCCGACCACGGCGCACGGCTCGTCATCGTCAACGCCGAGCCGACGCCGTACGACGAACTCGCCGACGAGGTGATCCGGGAGCCGATCGGCAGCGCGCTGCCGAGTCTGCTGCGCGGGCTCGGCGAGTAGCCCAGAATGCGATCATGACCTCTGTCATCCGCCATGTGACGATCGACTCCGCCGACGCCTACCGCCTCGCCGGCTTCTGGTCCCAGGTGCTGGGCCTGCCCGTGCACGAGGACAACAAGCCGGGGGACGAGGACGCGCTGATCGAGGGCGCGGGCCTGCTGTTCGTCACCGTCCCGGAACCGAAGACCGTCAAGAACCGGGTGCACCTGGACCTTCAGCCCGAGGACCGCACCCGGGACGAGGAGGTCGAGCGGCTGCTCGCCCTCGGCGCCACGATGGTCGACGACCGCCGCACCCCGGACGGCAGGGGCTGGGCGGTCCTCGCCGATCCGGAGGGCAACGAGTTCTGCGTGGAGCGCGGCGCGGCGGAGCGGGCCGGTGAACCGGCGGCCTAGGAGACCACTGAGAATCTTGAAAACCCGCCCGACTTGCACCGGATTGCCCCGATCGACTTTTGCCGGCGAACCTGGGCGATCGGGGCGGTCCAAGCAAGATCTTCAAAACACCCCCTAGAACAGCGCCGATCCGCCCTCGAACTCCAGCAGCCGCTGCTTGCGGTCGAGGCCGCCGCCGTACCCGGTGAGGCTGCCGTTGGCTCCGACCACGCGGTGGCAGGGGACGATGATGCCGATCGGGTTCTTGCCGTTGGCGAGACCGACCGCCCGGGAGGCACCGGGGTTGCCGAGGGCGTCGGCGAGATCGCCGTACGAGCGGGTCTCGCCGTAGGGGATCCTGCGGAGCTGGTCCCAGACGCTGCGCTGGAACGGTGTGCCGTTCAGGCGCAGTTCGAGGGCGAACTCCTTCAACTCGCCCGCGAAATAGGCCTCCAGTTGTTCCTCTGCGGCTCCGAACAGGGTGTCGTCGCGGGTGCCGAAGGTCTCCTCCGGTGGCCGGTGGCGCTGCTCGGTCATGTAGAGGCCGCACAGGACGCCGTCGTCGGCGACCAGGGTGAGCGGGCCGTACGGACTGTCGATCACGGTGTGCTGATGCATGGAACGTCCTTAGACCGGAAGGAAGTTGATCGGGTGGCTGTCGGTCGCCCACAGGTACTGGACGGCGTACGCCCGCCAGGGCCGCCAGGCGGCGGCGCGTGCGGTGAGGGCGGCGGGGGTGGAGGGCAGGCCCAACTCCCCTGCCGCGCGGCGGATTCCGAGGTCCGTCGGGAGGAAGGCGTCGGGGTCGCCGAGGGCCCGCATCGCGATGACGTCGACCGTCCAGGGGCCGAATCCGGGGAGGGCGAGCAGTCGGCCGCGTGTTTCCTCCCAGTCGCTCTCCACGCCCAGGTGCAGGCTTCCGTCGGCGAGTTGGCCGACCAGGGTGGTGAAGGTCGTACGGCGGGTGCGTGGCATCGCCAGTGACTCCGGGTCCGCCGCCGCCAGTGCCTCGGGCACCGGGAAGAGGTGGGTGAGGCCGCCCTCGGGGTCGTCGACCGCCTCGCCGTGCGCGGTGACCAGGCGGGCCGCGTGGGTGCGTGCGGCGGCCGTGGAGACCTGCTGGCCGAGCACGGCCCGTACGGCGAACTCCGCCTCGTCGACCGTGCGCGGTACGCGCCGTCCCGGGGCCTTGGCGACCAGCGGCGCGAGCAGCTCGTCCGTGCTGAGCTGCTCGTCGATGGCGACCGGATCGGCGTCCAGGTCGAGCAGGCGGCGGCAGCGGCTGATGGCGACGGTCAGATCGCGCAGGTCGCTGAGTGTGAGGCGGCAGGCGATGTGGTCGGGCCTCGGGGTGAGGGAGGCGATGCCGTGGCCGTACGGGAGGCGCAGGGTGCGTCGGTAGGCGCCGTCCCGCCACTCCTCCACGCCCGGTACCGCGGTGGCGGCGAGGTGGCCGAAGAGGTTGTCGGGGTTGAGGGGGGCGCGGAACGGCAGGCGGAGCGCCAGCGCTCCGGGCGTGTGTCCCGGGCGGGGCGCGCGCGCCCGTAGCTCGCTGGGCGCGAGCGCGAAGACTTCGCGCACGGTGTCGTTGAAGGTGCGGATGGAGGAGAAGCCGGCGGCGAAGGCGATCTCCGCCATCGGCAGCGGGGTCGTCTCGATCAACAGGCGGGCTGTCTGGGCGCGTTGGGCGCGGGCCAGCGCGAGCGGGCCCGCGCCCAGTTCGGCGAGGAGCTGGCGTTCGACCTGCCGGGTGCTGTAGCCGAGCCGGGCGGCGAGGCCGGGCACGCCCTCACGGTCCACGACCCCGTCGGCGATCAGCCGCATGGCGCGGGCCACGAGGTCGGCGCGCTGGTTCCACTCCGGGGAGCCCGGGCTGGCGTCCGGGCGGCACCTTTTGCAGGCCCGGAAGCCGGCCTGCTGACAGGCGGCCGCGCTCGGGTGGAACACCATGTTCTCCGGCTTGGGCGCGACCACCGGACAGCTCGGCCGGCAGTAGATCCCGGTGGTCAGAACGGCTGTGTAGAACCAGCCGTCGAAGCGCGCGTCCTTGCCCTGGACGGCCCGCACGCAGTGCTCGGTCTCGGTGTGCATCCCCTTCTGCATGCGTCCAGCATCGAGCACGCGCCGGGGGAAGGCTGGCGAGGATCCGACATCAACCTCGACGGTCCTGGGACCATGCCGATTCACGCAGAAGCCCGAGCCCATGAGCCCGACCAGCACGGTCGAGCCCTCGTGGCCCGCCATGCCGAGCGGCAGGGGAAGGTGGCCGATCAGGTCCCACAGCACCAGGCCGGTGATGAACACGCCCGCGATGACGAGGTTCTGCAGCACCAGCCGACGGGCGGCCCGGGACAGTCGTACCACCGCGGGCACGGTCGTCAGGTCGTCCCGCACGACCACGGCGTCCGCCGTCTCCAGGGCCGGGTCGGAGCCCGCGCGGCCCATGGCGATCCCGGAGTGGGCGGCGGCGAGGGCGGGGGCGTCGTTGACGCCGTCGCCGACGAAGAGCACCTTGGGGCGAGGCCCAGCAGGAAGGCGAGGGTCGCGGCGATCGCCCAGCGGGCCTCGGGCAGGGCGAGGATCCGGGTACGGCGGCGGAGGCCGCCGGGGCGGGTGCGGGGGCATGGGCGGGGACGAGTGTGGTGGATACGCGGGTGCCCTCCAGGCCCTGTCCACCGGCCCAGGTTGCGGGATCAGCAGGCGGGAGGGGTGGGCGAGCGGCGCGGCCGTTCGGTCGTGTGCGCGCTGCACGACCACCATGTCACCGAACTCCTCCACCAGGCCGTCCATCACGTGGAGCATCTGCGGCTGGGGATCAGCGACGTGACGGAGTCGGTCCTAGGCCGTCGTAGCCTCGTCCTCGGCCACGAAGTCGACGATCGCGAGCGCGAAGAGCAGGGTGAGGGCCAGGCCGACGACGACCCAGCCGGTCGGGTACGGCCACAGCACGAAGGCCAGGACCGCCGCTGCCACCAGCACCCAGGAGATCCAGGTGCGGTGACGGCAGGTGAAGCGTCCCACCCGGCCGGTGCGCAGGCCCGCCCTGTCGGCCGTCGAGCGGACGGCTCCGATGCCCGCGTGCCACATCTGCCGTACGAATCCGGCCCGGCGGCCGGGTCCGGTGAGCCAGGTGGCGAGGGCGACCACGAGACCGAGGGCGATCGCCACACGGACGCCGGTGCGCAGGAAGCGGACCATCGTGTCGTACACGGCCTCGGCGGCGGGCTGCGAGATGCCGGAGGGCAGGGCGTCGAGGTACACCATGCGGAAGACGGTCAGGGCGATGCCGAGCAGGCCGGCGGCGAAGGCGAAGCCGAGCGCGCCGGCGATCAGGGCCCGGCGGCGGTGCGTGGCCAGCAGGACCCCGCCCGCGATCAGCAGCACCGAGACGATCGGGAGCCAGAATCCGGTGAGCTGGAGCAGCCGGAACCCGGTACGGGCCTGGCCGATGTCCTCCGACTTGATGAGGGTGAAGTCGGTGTGGATCTCGGGGATCTTCCCGGCGACCGTCATGCCGTCATCGACGAGACGCTGTTTGACCTGTTCGACGACCGGGCCGAGGTCGATGGTCACCGCGTCGCCCTCCACCTTCACGGCACCGCCGCCCTCGCCGGTCAGCGCCTTGACGACGGCCTTGTGAACCCGGCGGTTGGCATCGGCCCAGATCCGGTCGAAGGTGTCCGAGGCAATGACGGCCTGCGCCTTGTCGTGCACGAAGCTGCGGACCGCGTTCTCCAGCGAACCGCCCAGCTTCCCGAGGGCCTTCTCCACCAGCGGCCGATCCGCGACGGGGGTCTGCGACAGCAGTGCCTTCAGGTCGAGGTGGGCCATCACGGCATCGCTGACCCGCCCCGCCACGGCGTTCTGGATGTCCCGGTCACGCGCGAGGGGTTCGACTGTCTCGACGTAGCGGTCGCTGTCCCGCGTGATGTCGGCGGTCCACGCGGCGAGGGCGCCCAGCGGTGTGAGGATGCAGCCGAGGACGATCAGCACGGCGGCGAGCAGCGACTTGACACGGTGCCGTCGCGGACGCGCGGCGCGCTCGGCCTCCAGCGCCTCGACGCGGGCCCGCAGCCGCTCCAGTTCGTCCCGCTCGGCGCCCGAGGGTTCCCCGTCACTCGCCATGCCGTGCTCCCTCCTGCTCCGCTGAGGCCAGCAGATCCCTGGGCCGGGAGGGAGGCGACCTCGGGCGGGCCGTCCGGGTGATCAGACCGGCGCCGGCTCCTGTACGGCACAGGGCCTGCACCGGCGGCATGGCGAGCGCGACCCGCAGCCGGCCGCCGGACTCCCCCGCGGCGTTCTCGGCCGAGGCGAAACAGCCGGCCAGCAGAGGCGTGAGGGCGAGCGTCGCGAGGAGCCCTCGGGAAGTGGTGCGTATCTGTGTCCCGTCGCGCGGTGGGGTCGTTCACGCCCCGCGCACTGAACACGGCGACCAGGACCGCGCCAATATATAAGGTAAGGCTTACCAAAGTTCATCCGGGTAGGTGAATTCTCAACCAATGAGATCGGCGAACGCCCCGTACGCCCGCTCGTCGAAGAGAACGAAGGTCACCTCTTCGACCGAGGTCTCCGCCGTCCGCACCGCCTCCACCGCGATTCGCGCCGCGTCCTCCACCGGCCAGCGGTAGACGCCCGTGGAGATGGCCGGGAAGGCGACTGTGCGGGCGCCCAACTCGTCGGCCACGCGCAGGGATTCGCGGTAGCAGGAGGCGAGGAGGTCGGAGCGGTCCTCACTGTGGCTGAAGACGGGTCCTACGGTGTGGATGACCCAGCGGGCGTCCAGTTCGCCGGCCGTGGTGGCGACCGCCTTGCCTGTGGCCAGGCCCTTGCCGTAGTGGGAGGCGCGCAGCTTGCGGCACTCCTCCAGGATCTCGGGACCGCCCCGGCGGTGGATGGCCCCGTCCACGCCGCCCCCGCCGAGCAGCGAGGAGTTGGCGGCGTTGACGATGGCGTCGGCGGCCTGGCGGGTGATGTCGCCCTGGACGAGCGTGATGGTGGTCATGTCTGCCTCAGCCTTCTCCAGACGGCCTTCGCCGCGTTGTGCCCCGACATCCCGTGCACACCGGGCCCGGGCGGGGTGGCGGAGGAACAGATGAAGACCGCCGGATGCGGAGTGCTGTACGGGAACAGGGACAGCCTGGGGCGCAGCATCAGCTGGAGTCCGGAGGCCGCGCCGGCGCCGATGTCGCCGCCGACGTAGTTGGCGTTGCGGGCGGCGAGTTCGGGCGGGCCCGCCGTGGCGCGGGCGAGGACGCGGTCGCGGAAACCCGGGGCGAAACGCTCCAGTTGACGCTCGATCGCGTCCGTGAGGTCGCCGGTCCAGCCGTTGGGCACATGGGCGTAGGTCCAGAAGACCTGCTTTCCCGCCGGGGCCCGGCTCGGGTCGGCGACACTGGGCTGGACCGTGATCATGAACGGCCGGCCGGGTGGCCTGCCCTCCCGTGACGCGGCGCGCAGTGCGGTACCGATCTCCGCGCTGTCGGCGCCGATCTGCACCGTCCCCGCGCGGCGGGCCTCCTCGGCGGCCCAGGGGACCGGTCCGTCCAGCGCGTAGTCGATCTTGAAGACGCCCGCGCCGTACCGGTAGTTCTCGTAGAAGCGGCCGAGGCCGGCGATTCGGGCCAGGGCGGTGGGTGAGGTGTCGAAGACGTACGCGCGCGCGGGCGGCAGGTCGTCGAGGCGCTTGACCTCGTAGTCGGTGTGGATCGTGCCGCCGAGGTCCAACAGATACGCGGCCAGCGCGTCCGAGATCGACTGGGAGCCGCCCCGGGCGACCGGCCAGCCGCGGGCGTGCGCGGCCAGGGCGAAGACCAGGCCCACGGCGCCGGTGGCGAAGCCGTTCAGCGGGGCCATGACGTGGGCCACGAGGCCGGCGAACAGGGTCTTGGCGCGCTCGTCCCGGAAGCGGCGGGTCAGCCAGGTCGACGGGGGCAGTCCGACGAGGCCGAAGCGGGCGAGGGTGAGCGGGTCCCGGGGCAGCGCGGTCAGCGGCAGGGACATGAAGTCCCGGGCCAGGGTGTCCCATCGGTGCAGGAAGGGCGCGACCAGCCTGCGGTACGCGCCCGCGTCCCGCGCCCCCAACGAGGCGGCCGTCTCTCCGACCGAGCGGGAGAGCACGGCGGCGGTGCCGTCGGGGAACGGGTGCGCCATGGGCAGCTCGGCGTGCAGCCACTGCAGGCCGTACCGCTCCAGCGGAAGAGCGCGGAACGCCGGGGAGTTGATGCCGAGCGGATGCGCCGCCGAACACGGGTCGTGGCGGAACCCCGGGAGGGTGAGCTCCTCGGTACGGGCTCCCCCGCCGATGGTGTCACGCGCCTCGAACAGGGCCACGGAGAAGCCGCGCCGGGCCAGCTCCACGGCAGCGGTCAGTCCGTTCGGCCCCGCACCCACCACGACCGCATCGAGCATCGACGGCACGTTTCGGTCCCCTATCGTCAGCCCATGGCCACTCGGGGTCAGGATATGCCGGGTGCGCCCAGGAGCCCGGTCCAGCCTGTCCGTATCGCGAGTGCGGGGGCGTGAGGGGCTTGTCGCGCCCACGCGGCGGAGCCGCATATCGATACAGCCCCGCGCCCCTGGGTGGGTCAGGCTGCCCCTCGCTCCAGAAGTTCCCGAACCCTGCTCGCCGTCGCCGCATCCCGCGCCGCCGTGAACGGCAGGGCGTTGCCGCCGGTCACGCGGAACGGCTCTCCGGAGAGGGTCAGATGGGCGCCGCCCGCCTCCTCGACCAGCAGCAGGCCCGCGGCGTGATCCCATGCCAGCTCCCAACTGAACGCGACGGCGTCCAAGTCGCCACGGGCGACGGCCAGATACTCCAGGCCCGCCGAGCCGCAGGCGCGCGGCGCCACGCCGTCCGTCCACAGGCCGAGCAGGGCGTGCTTCTGCTCGTCGGTGGTGTAGTCCGGGTGGGAGGTGGCCACGCGGAGGTCCCGGCCGGGGTCGGGCGCGCCGGCGTGCAGCCGCTCACCCTCGAAGAAGGCGCCCTGGCCGCGTATCGCGGTGGCGAGTTGGTCGCGGGCCGGGGCATAGGTCCAGGAGGCGAGCAGTTCGCCGTTCTGCACCAGCGCGACCAGGGTGCAGAACCCGGGGTCGCCGTGCACGAACTGACGGGTGCCGTCGACGGGGTCGACGATCCAGACGGGCGCCGCGCCCTGTATCGCCCCGTAGGTCGCGGGGTCGGCGTCCACCGCCTCCTCGCCGACGACGAGGGAGCCTGGCAGCAGCGCGCCGAGGGCTCCGGTGAGGTACTGCTCGGCCCTGCGGTCCGCGTCCGTCACCAGGTCGTGCGGTCCGCTCTTCTGGTCGACCTCGTGCGCGGCGAGCCTGCGCCAGCGCGGCATGATCTCCTGAGCGGCGGCCTGACGGACGGCTTCCTCCACGTCACAGGCGTGGAGAGCGAGAAACTCGTCGATGGTTTCCGTGTCTACGATCATGTCTCCATGAGAGCACGCCGCACTGACAATCCCCGCCCGGCCGGTAAATGCCGGGTGGAATCGGCGTGAATAGGCCGATTCGCGACGGGCGCACCATGATCGTCACCGCCCTACGGCGTACCCCTGCATCCCCCGCGGATTGGCCCCCGCCGACAGCACCCCGGTCCGTGGATCCCGCGCGACCGCGCACAGCCGCCCCTCCGACCAGGCCTCCCCGACCGTGACCCGGTGCCCCCGTGCGACCAGCTCCTCGATCACCTCCGCGCCCATACGAGACTCGACCGTCACGCTCCCCGGCCGCATACCGCGCGGGTGGAAGGAGCCGGTGAAACTGTCGTTGTGCCAGTTGGGGGCGTCGATCGCGCCCTGGAGGTCGAGGCCGCCGCGCACCCGCTCGCGGAGCGCCACGGCCAGGAAGAAGTGCAGCTGCCACTGGTCCTGCTGGTCGCCGCCGGGCGTGCCGAACGCCATGACCGGCTCCCCGTCGCGCAGGGCGAGCGAGGGCGAGAGCGTGGTGCGCGGGCGGCGGCCGGGCGTCAGCGAGGCCGGCAGGCCCTCCTCCAGCCAGGACATCTGGAGCCGGGTGCCGAGCGGGAAGCCCAGCTCGGGCACCACGGGGTTGGACTGGAGCCAGCCGCCGCTGGGCGTGGCCGCGACCATGTTGCCCCAGCGGTCGACGACGTCCAGGTGACAGGTGTCGCCGCGAGTGGCCCCGTCCGCGGTCACCTCGGGCTCCCCCGGCACGGGTGACGTGGAGTGCTTGGCCACGGTCGGCTCACCGGCACCCGGGGCGGCGACCTCGTCGTCGGCCACCACGCGCGCGTGCCCGCACAGGCGTGGCGTACGGCCCCCGGGGCTGCCGGGCCGCAGCTCGTGGGAGGCCTTGTCGCCCACGAGCGCCCGCCGCCCCGCGTTGTACCCGGCGGACAGCAGTTCCCCGAGCGGCACCTCGCCCGCGTCCCCGTACCAGGCCTCCCGGTCGGCCATGGCGAGCTTGCAGCCCTCGATCAGCAGGTGGACGTAGTCGGCGGAGCCGTAGGGCGGCAGCTCGGCGGGGAGCAGCGCGAGCTGCTGGAGCAGCACCGGGCCCTGGCTCCAGGGGCCGGCCTTGCACAGGGTCCAGCCGTTCCAGTCGTACGTCACCGGCGTCTCGTACGTCGCGGACCAGCCGGCGAGGTCGTCGGCGGTGAGGGTGCCGGTGTGGTGCTCGCCGCTGGTGTCCAGGGTGGGCCGCCGGGCCTGCCGGACGAGCGCCTCGGCGATGAATCCGGTGCGCCACACCTCGCGGGCCGCGTCGATCTGTGCCTCCCGGTCACCCGCCCCGGCCACCTCGGCGAGCAGCCGCTTCCAGGTGGCGGCGAGGGCGGGGTTGTGCAGGAGCCGGCCGGGGCGCGGCGGCTGCCCGTCCGGCAGATACACCTGCGCCGACGACGTCCACTCCGTCTCGAACAGCTCCCGTACGGTCTCGACGGTCGCCCCGATGTTCTCCACGGGCGCGTGCCCGTGTTCGGCGTATCCGACGGCGTACTTGAGCACGTCGGCGAGGGACTTGGTGCCGTGGTCCCTCAGGAGCAGCATCCAGGCGTCGAAGGCACCGGGCACGGCGGCGGCGAGGGGGCCTGTACCCGGGACCAGGTCCAGACCGAGCGCCCGGTAGTGCGCGACACTCGCTCCGGCCGGGGTGACGCCCTGCCCGCACAGCACCTGTACCGGGCCGCCCGCCGGGGCGAGCAGGATCGGGACCTCACCGGCCGGGCCGTTGAGGTGCGGCTCGACGACGTGCAGCACGAACGCCCCCGCCGCGGCGGCGTCGTAGGCGTTGCCGCCGTCCTCCAGGACGGCCATCGCCGACTGGGAGGCCAGCCAGTGGGTGGAGGACACCATGCCGAAGGTGCCCTGGAGGGTGGGGCGGGTGGTGAACATAGAGCCTCTCACCTCGCTGTTTACGTGTACCAGCCCGGACGATGGGCACTCAGGACGGGTCCTGGGGAGAATCTGGGGAGTTTGCGCCAGAGACCTCCTCCCGCTCCCCCAGAAGGCTATCGATCGCCCTGCGCCCCTTCTTCCCCGCCTCCGGCATGAAGTGGGCGTAGTGGTCGAGGGCGATGGTCGGCGACGAGTGTCCCAACCACTTGGCGAGCGTCACGACCGACTCGCCTGCCTCGAGGACTAGGGACGCATACGTGTGCCTCAACACGCGGAAACCGTCCTTCGGAGCGGCTTGCCACTGCCACGGCTTCGCCCCCTTAACCTGCGGCATTATGACGCCTGCTCTGGCCAAAGCGGGCTTCCAGATCTCGGTGTTCCACGTGTCGGCGGCGATTGCGTTGCCTTACTTTAGGAAGGTGCTGTCAACTGAGCTGCTATGTAAGGGGCTTGAGGCACGTTTGGGAGTGGGTTGTTTCGGCGGACTGCCACAGTGCGGTCGGTGATCTGGTTCCAAGTGGTGGTAGATCCTTGCTCGGGACCGCTTCAGCCGGCAGTGGGCAAACTCCGCGCCCCACAAAGCAACGGCGACTTCGTCCAGTACTGGGCCTTCCACATCGAGCGGGAATACCACCGCGTCCACCAGACCACATACCGCCCTGTCAGTCTCCACGCCGGCCGCGGCACCGGATTCGGCGGATCGTGTGGTGGTGCGGTCATGTCCCTGACTCCCCGGTCGTGGTCGAGGCTCCGGTGCGAACCGGGCCACGGGTCCATGCGAGCGCTGCCGCGATGTGCAGCGCGGCACCGGTGACCAGGCACTCTTCGTCAAGGAGTAGACGGCCCGAATGGCAGGGCGCGGCTGTGGCAGGGTCGGTGGTGTCCGGGGGGCACGCTCCGACCAGGACCAGGGCCCCGGGGACTCGTTCAAGGATCAGCCCGAAGTCCTCGGCCGCCATCACCGGTGTGGTGAGCTCGAGGGCCTGTCCCGGACCGAGGAGCTGCTCGGCAAGGTCGAGGGCGTCGCGCGCGTGACCGGGCTCGTTGACCGTCGGCGGGCAGCCGTACCGGAGGCTGAGACGACCGTCGAGACGGTGAGCTCGCGCGATGTTGTCGACCAGGGACGCAATGCGCTTCCAGGCTTCCGCGCGGACGCCGGGGTCGAAGGTCCGCAGCGTGCCCTTCAGGACCGCGGTCTCCGGAATGACGTTGGACGTGGTGCCGCTGTTGACCGCACCCAGGCTGACCACGACCGGGGTGTGCGGCGGGAAGGCCCGCTGCACGGTGGCGAGTAGCGCGGTGCCCAGGGCGAGCGCGCCCTGGATCGGGTCCACGCACGCATGCGGCATGGAGGCGTGGCCTCCCTGCCCGACCAGAAGGATCTCGAACTCGTCGCAGGAGGCGAAGAAGGCGCCAGGTCGCGTGGCGACCATGCCGGTGGGCAGGTTCGGGTTCACGTGTACCGCGAACGCGGCGTCGGTGGGTTCCGCGAGGAGCCCATCCTTGATCATGTGCTCCGCGCCGCCGCAGCCTTCCTCGCCGGGCTGGAAGACGAACCGCACGGTGCCGGTGAGCCGGTTCCGGAGCGGTCCTGCCAGAACCCGCGCGGCGCCGAGCAGCATCGCGGTGTGCGCGTCGTGCCCACAGGCGTGTGCGATGCCCGGGGTACGGCTGGCGAAGGGAAGCCCGGTCTCCTCGGTCAGCGGCAGGGCATCGGTGTCCGCTCTGAGCAGTACGGTGCGGCCGGGGCGTCTGCCGTACAGGGTGGCGATGATCGAACTGGCTCCGACCCCCGTCTCGATGTCGAGACCAAGGCCCTCCAATGCGGCTAGGACGGCGCTCTGGGTGCGTGGGTTGTCAAGCCCGGTTTCCGGGTGGGCGTGCAGGTCCCGCCTGATGGCGGTCATCGTTCCGGCCTCGGCGCGTACGAGGCGCAGTAGTTCTGCAGGGTCCGGACCGGGCAGAAGGGTGGTCAGATCATCGAGCACGGCCGGCCTCCTCGAGTGCCTTGTCCGGGGAGGCCAGGCTTCGCCGGAACCCGGCGACGAGCAGGCAGGAGACCGCGGCGATGCCGGCCGAAGCGACCACGACGGGCTCGTACGTCCGTAGGGTGTCGTAGCTGATGCCGCCGGCCTCGCTCACGGCGAAGGCGCCGATCTGGTGGACGAACCACATCAGGCCGAGGGCCAGGCCCTTGGTCCGGGCGTCGAGCCCGTCGAGCAGTAGCATCGAGCCGGCGATGACCGTGCCGAGGTAGGTGAGGCCGAAGAGGAGGCCGAAGACCCCGGCGGCGAAGGCGGTCGGGAAGGCCGCGAGAATCACCAAGGAGAGGCAGCGCAGCAGGTAGCTGCCGGCCAGGACCTTGACGGCGTGGCCGCGGTCGCACAGGTATCCGGCGAGCAGGGCTCCGGCGATCTCGGCGGCCCCCAGGAGTGCCACCGTGGTGCCGGCGACCGCCTGGCCCATACCCATGAGGTCCAGGTGCGCGACCAGGTGGACGTCGACGAACCCCATGGTGATCCCGCAGCCGAAGAATGCCCCGGACACCACCCAGAAGACCTTCGAGCGCAGCACCTTGGCCAGCCCTCCGCCACCAGCTGTCCCGGTCTGAGCCGCGACGGAGCGGGGGGCGCCGGGCAGCAGCATGAACGCGAGCACGGCGAGCAGTGCGGTCACCGCGCCGAGCACCAGAAACACGGTCCGCCATCGTTCGCCGTCGTCAAGCGCGATCCACAGCGGGAGCAGAGTGATGAAGCCGACCGCGGTGCCATTCATGAGCACCGCGTACGCGAGGCCGCGCCGCTCCGGCGGGAACATCTCGTCGGCCAGGACCCCGAGCGGTACGTACGAGATGGAGGTATAGGCAACCGCGAACCCGACCCCGTACAACACGGTAAACAGGCCGAACGAAGTCGCGATCCCCGCCGCGGCGAAGAGTACGGCCCCGAGGGCGAGTCCTCCGGTCAGGGCGCGGCGCGCGCCGATTCGGTCGGCGGCCCAGCCCATCAGGGGCGAGGCAATCGCGTACGTGAGCATGAACAGGGACGGCGCTAGGGCGAATCCGCCGCGGGTGACGTCGAAGCTGTCTGCCATGGAGACGTAGAACGCGCTCACCGTGTTCTTCAGTGAGGAGGAGAGCAGCGCGATGGCGAAGCCCACCGTGACGGCGACGAGCAGGAAACGGCGGGATGCCTTCGGGGCCTTCGGGGGTGCGGCGGCGTCCGGCGGAGGTGAGGTGGGTGCCACGGGGGCCCTCCTGGATGGTCTTCGGGGGGGAAGTCAGGCGGCGCGGGCGCTCAGTGCGGCCCGCGCGGTGTCGGCCAGGGAGCGCACGGGGCACGACATGTAGTGCCCTCGGTGGGAGACCTCACGGACCCGCACGTAGTCCTCGAGCACTCCGTAGGTGGTGAACCCGAACCGGGACCAGACGCGGTGCGCAGGTGAGCCTTCGCGGACATCGATAGTGAACAGCTCGACTCCGATGTCCCCGGCCCGGTCGCAGACCTCAGCAACGAGGCGGTGCACGGCCGTGGTGCCGCGAACCCGCGGGTCGAGGTACGCCTTGCTGACGTCTGCGATGTGCCGGCCGTTCGGCATGGAGGTGGTGCGCAGGACGCACATGGCGGCGGGACCGTCGGCGTCCTCACCGACGAGCACATGCCCGCCGCCCTCCGCGACCAGGCGGACCAGACCGTCGGCGAAGGCCGTGCGCTGGGCGGCGGTGGGTTCTTCGGTGTAACCAAGGATGCCGTCATCGCGGATGCTCGCGGCGAGCATGTCCGCGAGATGTGTGGCGTACGGACCGAGGTCGGTCGGCCAGGACCAGGTCAGCATGGGGCACCTGTCTGTTCTGAAGGAATACGGGCGGGTGTCGGGCGGACGCGGATGCGATGGCGTACCCCGCGGAGCCAGTTGGCGAAGAACCGGTGGGAGTCGGCGGTCCAGCCGCTCGTCACGTCGTGTTCGGACAGGTGCGGGAAGACGTCGAGCTGCCTGATGTCCCGGTGCTCGGCGGCGTGTTCCACGCAGTTACGCAAGGTGGCCTCGACGGATGGGGAGAAGGTGCGGTGCGGCAGGTCGGGCAATGTGGGTGATTCGCCCGCGAGATAGCGGCGCAGGTCTCGCCTGAACTCGCGGAGCAGCGTGTCCGGCAGGTACTCGGGATGCCCCTGGAGGAACACGTGACGGAGGCCATCGGCGGAGGCAGCCACTGTCCAGTCACTCCCGACGGAGTCGAGGACAGGTGTGACGCCTGCCTCACGAAGCTCCGTGGAAGGGACGGTGTTCCAGCGGGACTGGGGTACCTGGACGACGCCCTTCATGCCTGCGGTGAGGGGGTGGCATGTCGTACTCACCCAGTGGTCGAAGACTCCTACGCACTTGGTGTCCATCCGTCGGCGGCGCAGCCCGTGCCGGATGTGCAGGGCGGCATGCGCGGACTGGCAGGAGAACAGGATGGAGGTCGGGCCCTCCGTGTCGGACCGGGTGACGTCCAGAAGGCGTTTCACTACGGGAAGGAGCGGTTCCGCGCCGATGCTCCGGTGGCGTGGCTCGCTACCGGTGACTACGAGGGCGTCGTACCGGCCGATCGTCGTCCAGTCGATGCCGCAGAGATCCACGGAGCGCGAGGTGTCGACCCCGTACGCGGTGGTCTCGACGGTGCAGCCCAGCTGCTGGGCGGCCCGGTCTACCGCGCGGGAAAACAGGTGACGCGCGGTTCCGTCCGGGCCAGCGGTCATGAAGTCGACGATGCCGACACGAAGGCCCGCCGGAAGTGGGAGCACGGTCATGCGACGGCCTCCTGCTCCGCCGGACGGCGAACGGTCCGGACCGGATTCCCGGCCGTGCCGGGGTCCGCGTCTCTGGTCAGGCCCTGCTCCTGCGCCCGGTCCAGTGCCTGGCGGAGATCGGCGATCACGTCGGCCGGGTCTTCCAGACCGACAGAGACGCGAAGCATCCCTTCGACGACGCCGGCCCGGGACCGGTCGGCGTCGGAGAGACGGCCGTGCGTGGTGGAGGCTGGGTGAGTGACCATCGACTTGGTGTCGCCGATGTTGGTGGTGTTGGAGATCAGGCGCAGTCCGTCCAGCACACTCCAGGCCGCAGCCCGTCCGCCCCGCACGGTGAAGCTGACCAGGCCGCCGTGCCCGGACTGCTGGGCGTTGGCTAGCTCCCATTGCGGATGCGTACGGAGACCGGTGTAGTGCACCTCATGGACGGCCGGATGCTCCTGCAGCCATTCGGCGACCGCCTGACCACCACGGGCGTGCTCACGCATCCGTGCACCGAGGGTCTCCAGACTCTTCAGGAAGACCCATGAGTTGAACGGGCTGGGGCTGGGTCCGGCCGTCCTGAGCACGTCCCGGATCTGTTCCGTCAGTGCGTTACGGCCCGCGAGGATGCCTCCGCCGCACCGCCCCTGGCCATCGATGTACTTCGCGGTGGAGTGGACGACGAGATCGGCGCCCAGCGACAACGGGTTCTGGAAGACCGGGGTGCACAGCGTGTTGTCGACGACGAGAAGCACCCCGTTCGCGGTCGCGAGCGCCCCGAGGGCCCGCAGGTCCGCGACCTCCATCACCGGATTGGTGGGTGTCTCCACAATGAACATCACGGTGTCGTCGCGTACCGCGCGGGCCCAGGCAGCGGTATCGCGCACCCCGACCACGGTGCTGGTCACCCCAAACTTGGCCATGTAAGTCTGGAAGAACCGGGGTGTGGTGCCGAACATGCCGTCCGCCAGGACCACATGGTCCCCGGCCTTGAGCAGGGCGAGCGCGAGCGCGCTGAACGCCGCCATTCCGGAGGCCACCGCCACCGCGCTCTCGGCCTGTTCCATGGCGGCGAGCCGCTCTTCGAAGGCGGCCGTGGTCGGGTTCCCGAACCGCACGTAGACGTTGCCTGGGCGTCTGCCGGCGAACTTCTCGGCAGCGTCTTCGGCATCGGCGAACAGATAGCTCGCGGTGAGAGCGAGTCCTTCGCTGTGCAGGTCGGAGAGGTCCTGGTACTGCCCCGTGCGGACTGCCAGCGTGGCGGGGGACCGGGGGGCATCGGGAACTGCTGAGGTGGACACGGCTTATGCGCTCCTTCGTCGGGAATGCCGGGCCCGGGACCGTCGGCACGGTCCACGGACCGGTAAACGGGGCAGCGGGGCCGGTCAGAGACGGCCGGCCAGGAGTTCCTGGTGGATGCCCTCGTACATGCCGTAGAAGAGGTCGCAGGTGTGGGCGACCGCGTGCAGCGCCTCCTGCTGCATCTGCTCCGTGGTGCAGACGTCGGTCACCAGGTCCAGGCCGTGCCGGACATGGTGTACGTCCTCCTCCTGGTGGACGGAGAAGAACAACAGGTCCTCGTCCTTGAGGCCGTACACCTTCTTGAACAGGACGTCGCGGGCCTCGGCTCCGCGGGTCTCCAGGTTTTGCCCTTCGCTGGCGACCATTACCGCGGCGGCGCCGATGTGGTAAGTCTCCGGGTCCTTGCACGCCTTCATGCGATAGTCGATGAGCTCCTGCGTCTGAGGAAGGGCGAGAACGGCGTCACGCCGCTCGTCGTCGATGCCGATGGCACGGAGGAAGTCCTCCATGAGCTCGACGTGGTTCTTGGTCTTTGAGACCCGGCCGGTCTCCTCCTCGAAGAGGTTGAAGAGCAGACGCCTCTTGTGCTTGCGGTCCTTAGGACAGAAGTAGAAGAGCGTCTCGATGTACTCCAGGAAGTTCTTGGTCAGCTGGTAGCCCTGGAGCGCCACCTTCCGCAGGGTCTCCAGGTCGGGGTTGGCCGGGTCGAAGAGTGTCTCGAATATTGGGTGATTGAGCGTCAGCTTGCTCTGGAGCGTGTCGTCGAGCGCCTGACGGAAGTCTTGCTTGGGCAGCACAGGATCGTCCCCTTGTACGGGTCGGGTGGGGCAGCGCGGAATAGCGTCTTGCGGCATCGCACAGGCTTCTGGGCCGTCACCAGGTACTCGACTCATCGGTGGAGGCCGGACCGCCTCGCCGTTGAGGAGGGACAGCGGAAGGCACTACTGCGGCACGTGCGGCTTCGGCTGCTCCGATCCATGTTAGGCACGCCTGTCTCCGAGATCAATGCCGTATTGATCAAAAACTCAACTGGATCCACCGCATAGAAGTCGATGAATGGGTTTCAGGGCTTCTCGTGGCTGATTTCCGCTGTTGGGCAAGGGCGAGTTCCGGGTGGCCGCCGGTAGCGGGGTCTCCGGGTCCTTCGCGGTCGTGGATGGTCTGTCGGCCCTGGTGGTCAGCTCTTCATGCGGTGACCGACGGCTGTCCACGGCTTCGGTCAAGGCGCCCTGCCAGGACCAGCATTGAGGGAAGCGCCAGGTCAGCATGCGCGCGCCTGCGGTCAACCTGGTCGGAACGTGGAGGAGTCGACGGCGCATCGGGCCGGTCTTGGCCCGGCGTGGAAGACCGAGGCAGGGTGCCGAACATCGGAGCAAGTCACGCAACTTCACTCACTCCTGGTCAATGAGGCTATTCTGGAACCTTGAATTCCGTCGGATTCACCACGCTTCTCCGGAGCGCTCCTTCCTCGCCTGAGAAGTCTCCCCTCACGCACGGTGAATCGGAATTGAAAATTCCGTATGGCGATCATGCCCGACAGGTGACACTACTTAGAGGTCATCTCATGTGGCGTGGGGGCGGTGCGGCATGATGTCGGCTTGTGAGTGTTGATCTTTCGAGTCGGCTGGTGCCGGACGGTTTGTGGGAGCTGACTGCTCCGTTGTTGCCGGGGTTCAAGGCCCGGCCGCAGGGCGGGGGCACGGCTCCGGTGGACGAGCGGGCGGTGTTCACCGCGGTGGTGTACGTACTGGCCAGCGGGTGCGCCTGGCAGCTACTGCCCGGGGACTTCGGGGTCTCGCCGGCCACCGCCCACCGCCGGTTCACGGCCTGGACCGAGGCGGGGGTGTGGCGGCGGCTGCACCGGGCGGTGCTGGACGAGCTCGACGCCCGGGGCGAGATCGACTGGACCTCGGCCATCGTGGACGCGGCGAGCGTGCGCGCGAAAAAAGGGGCTCGCTGACCGGCCCGAACCCGGTCGACCGGGGCAAGAAGGGCAGCAAAATCCATGTCCTGTCCGACGCCCGAGGCCTGCCCCTGGCCGTCGCCGCGTCCGGCGCCAACGTCCACGACACCAACGCCCTGCGCCCGTTGATCGGCGGCATACCCGCGATCCGCTCCCGGCGCGGACCGCGCCGCCGGAAGCCCGTAAAACTCCGGGCCGACAAGGCGTACCACTCCGCCGCGCACCGCAGGTGGCTCCGGGACCGCGGCATCGTCCCGCGCATCGCCCGGCCCGGCATCGAAACCGGCGAGCGCCTGGGCCGGCACCGCTGGAAGATCGAGCGCACCATCGCCTGGCTCTTCGGTTACCGCCGCCTCACCGTCCGACACGAACGAAAGGGAAACCACTTCCTCGCCTTCCTCGGACTCGCAGCCGCCCTGACCTGCTACAAGAAGCTGGCGAAACTCGCCACATGAGATGACCTCGTGGTCGACCGATGACGCCGTCAGTGGTCATTGGGAGGGCTTCCGGGAAACCGAAGTGCTGGATCAGGCCGGTTGCGAGGACGGAGGTGGCCGCGATCAGGACCAGTCCGTCTCCGGCGAGGTCGTCGACACCGTCTCCGGTCAGGCCCCGTCGGTGATCGTGGAGATGGTCTGCTTCGACACCTCGGCCCCGTAGACCTCGGCGAGGTGGGCGGAGATCTCCCCGTGCGTGAGGCCCTTGGCGGACAGCGACAAGACCATCTCGTCGATCCCGCCGAGCCGCCGCTGCCGCTTCTTGACCAGCATCGGCTCGAAGGTGCCCGCCCGGTCCCGGGGAACCTCGACCTCGACCGGGCCGACCTCTGTGACCACAGTCTTGGCCCGGCGCCCGTTGCGGTAGTTCTCCCGCCCGCCCTCGGCCTTCTCGCCGCGCTCATGGCCCAGATGGTCGGTCAGCTCCCCTTCCAGGGCGGACTCCAGCACCCGCTTGGTCAGCTGCTGCAGCAGACCTCCCTCACCGGTCAGCCGCAGCCCGTCAGCCTGAGCCCGCGCCACCAACTGGGACACCAGCTCGTCATCCACACCCGCCCCCGGCCCCTCGGCGGCCCGATCCGAGGTCTCGGCGACACTCACGTCAGTCATCAACTTCCGCTTCCTGCCCGGGAGTTACACCAGTCACCGTACAGACCCGCTCCCCAGCTGCTCCGCATGGGGAGCGGCTGGGGAGTTTCTCGTCGCTGGGGGGAGGCTCTGGGGAGTTCCGGCGGCATCAGCCGGTACAGCACCGAAAGACACTGAAAGAAGCATCACCGCAGGTCAGGGACTCAATGGGCAACAAAAGCCCAGGTCAGCGACCCGACCCCGGGACCTCCATGCCGAACGTGCCCTGGAGGGTGGGGCGGGAGGTGAACACGGGCGGGGCTCCTCACTGCGCGGCGGCGGTCGTGCGATGGTACGCGGGTCAATTGCCGCCGCGTGCTGTCACCAGGCCCGACTCATAGGCGAACACGACCAGTTGGGCGCGGTCCCGGGCCCCCAGTTTGGTCATGGCGCGGCTGATGTGGGTCTTGGCCGTGAAGGGGCTGATGACCATGTGCTCGGCGATCTCCTCGTTGCTGAGGCCGCGGGCGGCCAGTGCGGTCACCTCGCGTTCGCGGCGGGTGAGGCCCTCCAGGCCGGGGGCGGTGGCCCGGTCCGGAGGGCGGGCGACGAACTCGCCGATGAGCGTGCGGGTGACCGACGGGGACAGCAGTGCCTCGCCGCGGGCCACGACCTCGATCGCCTGGAGCAGATCGGCCGGTTCCGTGTCCTTCAGCAGAAAGCCGCTCGCGCCCGCCCGCAGCGCCTCGAAGACGTACTCGTCGTGGCCGTAGTTGGTGAGGATCACCACGCGGACGTGCGCGAGCGCGGGGTCGGCGGCGATCCTGCGGGTCGCCTCGATGCCCGTCATCACCGGCATCTGTACGTCGATCAGCGCGATGTCGGGCACTTCGGCGCGCACGAGTGCCACGCCCCGCTCCCCGTCGGCCGCCTCACCGACCACCTCGACGCCGTCCTCGGCGTCCAGCAGGGCCCGGAACCCGGCCCGCATCAGCGCCTGGTCGTCGACCAGCGCCACCCTGATCATCCCACCTCCCCCAGCGGCAGCCGCGCGCACACCGAGAAGCCGCCCTCCGCGCGCGGGCCGGCGTGCAGGGTGCCACCGAGGGCCGCGACGCGTTCCCGCATGCCGGTGAGTCCGATGCCGGGCACGGGTGGGCGGTCCGGGACGGCGTTTCCGTCGTCGTCCACCCGGATCGTCAACCCGTCGTGGGCGTAGACGAGTTCGACATTGATCGTGGACTGCCCCGCATGCCGTGCCGCGTTGGTGAGCGCCTCCTGGACGATGCGGTACATGGCCCGGTCGACGGTCGCGGGCAGCGGGCGTTCGTCCCCTGTCACCGCCAGCTCGGCCGCGAGGCCCGCCGCCCGCGCCCGCTCCACCAGCAGCGCCGGGGTGCCGGTCGGCTCGTCCGTACGCAGCACCTCCAACGTGGCGCGCAGTTCACGCATCGCCTCGCCGCCGGCCTCCTGGATGGCGAGCAGCGCGGGCGGCACCTCCTCGCCCCGCTTGCGCGCCAGGTGGACGGCGACACCCGCCTGGAGCTTCACGATCGAGATGCTGTGGGTGAGCGAGTCATGCAACTCCCGGGCTATGCGCAGGCGTTCCTCGCCGGCCCGGCGCAGGGCGGCCTCCTCCCGGGTGCGCTCCGCCTCCAGCGCGCGCTGCTCGGTCTGGCGCAGATACGCCTGCCAGTTGCGGTCGGCGAGCCCGGTCACCACCGCGCACAGGAACCAGCCCGCGAGCAGCGCGGACTTCTCCAGCACCTCCTGGGTGCCGGGTCCGGTCGCGAGGTACGCCGCCAGGAAGGCTCCGGCCGCCGCCCCGGCGAGCGCCCGGTGTCCGGCCCGGGCCGCCGTGTGCACGGCGGCGATGACGGGAAGCGCGGCCAGGGTTCCCGGTTCGGCGTGCAGCACGTAGGCGGAGCTGCTCACGGCCGCGATCGCCAGCACGGCCCGCGGAGCCGTCCGGTAGAACGCCAGCGCCGCGCAGCCCACCAGCATGAGCGCGTAATCCACTACGGTCGCGCCTGCGGCCGTGGTCAGCACGAGGGCAGCGACCACGACCGCCAGGGCCGCGTCGGCGAGGTGCCTGCGTGTGACCGGGTTCCCGCTCATGAGGGCACACTAGACGCTGGTGCCGACACCGGCGTCAGACCTGTGGACAACTCCGGGACTACTCCCGGCGCAGTACTTCCGCCTTCCGGACCACCCGCCCGACGCAGCGTCAACTCCCTTCGGCTGTACGACGACCGCGGGCCCCCGCGAAAAGCAAGCTGCTGTCCATGACCACAGCCTTCCGATACACCCAGCCTCTGCCTCCCAAGTCGGCCACCGGACGCGTCGCCGAGGTCTACGAGCAGCTCTCCCGGGACTTCGGCATCGACGAGCCGGTGACCTTCGTGGTGCTCTCCTCCGCGCCGGAACTCCTCGCCGCCACGTGGGCGTTGATGCGCGAGTCCCTGATCGCCGGCCCCGGCAGCCGCACCGGCAAGGAGCTCGCGGCGTTCGGGGTGTCCCAGGCCAACCAGTGCCCGCTCTGCGTGGACGCCCACACCGTGCTGCTGCACGCCACCGGCGACCACGCTCTCGCCGAGCGTCTCGCGCGAGGACAGCTCCCGGAGGACGAGGAGCACGCGCGCGTGCTGGAGTGGGGCAAGCGGACCCGGGTGCCGAGCCCGGCGTCGAAGCCGTACCCCTTCCCGCGCGAGCAGGCACCGGGATACATCGGCACCGCGCTCGCCTTCCACTTCATCAACCGGATCGTGTCGGCTCTGCTGACCGAGAACCTGATGCCCGCGAACGCCCAGCACCTGAGGGTGGTCCGCAGCCTGGCGGGCCGCTCCCTCGCGCGGACCGTGCGCCGCCCGGCCCGGCCCGGTCAGGCGCTGGCGCTGCTCGACCGGACCGACCCCGGCGAGGCCCCCGCGTGGGCGGGCGACACCGCCGTAGGACCCGCGTACGCGGCGCTGCTCCGGGCGGCCATGGTGGGCGCCGATCTGCTCGACGCCGAGGACCAGGCCGTCGTACTGGAGAGGCTGCGGCACTGGGACGGGCGGCACCCGGGGCTCGGCCTGGAGGGGTTCCCGGACCGGCGGGAGCGGCCGGGGGCGCGTCTGGCGCTGCTGGCGGCCCTCGCGCCGTACCGGATCACCGACGAGGACATCGCGGCCTGGCGGCGGCCGGAGCACACCGACCACTGTCTGGTGCACCTCGTGGCGTACGGGGCGTTCACGGCGGTCGACCGGATCGAATCCGCGCTGAGCCGGTCCACTGCCCGGACATAACAGGCATACAGCCCATGGGCGGTGGGCCTCCGTCACCGCCCATGCACGGAGCGAGTTGGCACTTCCGCCCCACAGGGAGTCGTGCGAAACTGCCGTCCCGTCCGCAGTGCGGACTTGCTCCGCACCGTCCCCCACGAAAAGTGCGCCAGTGCGTTCCTTCCCCCTCCCGATCGCCCTCACCGCCCGCCTGTCCCCCGTCGTGGTGCTCGCCGTGGCGGGCTGGGCACTGACGTCCGGCCCGTTCGCCGCGACGCCGGACGCCGAGCCCCAGGCGCGGGAGAAGACGGAGAACAAGTCCGCCTCGGCGCCCTCGACCTCGGCCGCATCGAAGACGTACTCCGACGCCCCCGCACCCTGCGACAGCGTCTCCTCGGCAACGGTCAAATCGCTCGTTCCGGGCGCCAAGACCGCCGGCAAGGAGATCCCGTCGACAGACACAAACGTGCGCCGCACCTGCTCCTGGAACGCGCTCAAGGGGTACGACTACCGTTGGCTCGACGTCTCCTTCGAGATCACGGACTCGGACGAAGCGGCACAGAAGTCGTATCAGGGGCGCGTCGAGGACAAGAGCGGCGGAGGGGATGTTCCGGGCCTCGGGGACGCGGGTTATTCGGTGGTGAACCTGACCACCGAGGACGGGCAGAAGACGCGTGAGGGCGTGGTGCTGGCCCAGGTGTCCAACGCGCTGGTCGTCGTCACCTACAACGGCAGCGACTTCGAGACGAAGGAGGCGCCCAGCTCGGACGAGATCAACAAGGGCGCCATCAAGGCCGCCAAGGAGGCGGTGGCGGCCTTGGAGGACGGCCAGAACAGCTGACCGTCCTCCAGCGGGTGCCTTACACGCTGCGCCTGCGCGGCAGCATCAGCGCCAGATACAGCACCATCGACGTGCCGAGCCCGACCGCCCAGCCGTAGTCGGCGAGCGACGACAGCGCGGGGATGGGGGTGCCGTCGATCAGCGGATCGAAGTTCGCGCCGCCGATGGCCAGGACGCCACCGGTCAGGAAGGCGACCACGGCCCGCCAGTTCCAGCCGCCGTCGTACCAGTAACGCCCGCCGGTGCGGTACAGGTCCGTCAGGTCGAGACGGGCCCGGCGCAGGATCCAGTAGTCGGCGATGAGGATGCCGGCGACCGTGCCGAGCAGACCGCCGACCAGGCCGAGCCAGGTGAAGATGTAGCCCTGCGGGTCGGAGTACAGCTTCCAGGGGAAGATCAGTACGCCGAGGACACAGGTGGCGAGGGCGCCGGTACGGAAGCTGATCTTCCGGGGCGCGATGTTGGAGAAGTCGAAGGCCGGCGAGACCAGGTTGGCGGCGATGTTCACCGACAGGGTCGCCACCAGCACGGTCACCAGGGCGAAGAGCAGTCCGACCACGTTGTCCGTCTTGGCGGCCAACTGCACCGGGTTCCAGATGGGTTCGCCGTACACCGCCGCCGAACCGGAGGTGACCATCACCGACAGGAAGGCGAAGAGGGTCATCGTCGTCGGCAGACCGAGCGCCTGGCCCCAGGTCTGGGCCTTCTGGCTCTTTCCGTACCGGGTGAAGTCCGGGATGTTCAGCGAGAGCGTGGACCAGAAGCCGATCATGCCCATGAGGGACGGCCAGAACAGCTTCCAGAAGTCACCGCCCCAGCCCAGCTTGGAGGGCTGGTCCAGCAGCGGCCCGAAGCCACCGGCCTTGTCGCTCATCCACCACAGCATCACGAAGGCGCCGACCAGCACGAAGGGCGCCGCCCAGTTCTCGAACCGGCGGATCGTCTCCATGCCCCGGTAGATGATCGCGACCTGGATCGCCCAGAAGATGGCGAAGGACAGCCACATGGTCCAGGCGTAGCCGCCGATCTTCCCGGCGTCCGCCCAGCCGTCGCCGATCAGCTTCCCGGCCAGGAAGAAGATCGCCTCGCCGCCGATCCAGGTCTGGATGCCGAACCAGCCGCACGCCACCAACGCCCGTACGACAGCGGGGAGGTTGGCGCCGCGGATACCGAAGGAGGCCCGCGCGAACACCGGGAAGGGAATGCCGTACTTGGGCCCGGCGTGCCCGGTGAGCAGCATCGGCACCAGCACGATCACATTGGCCAGCGCGATGGTGAGCACGGCCTGCTTCCAGTCCATGCCGACGGCGATCAGACCGGAGGCAAGGGTCCAGGAGGCCGTGTTGTGGGCCATGCCGATCCACAGGGCGGAGAAGTTGTACGTGGTCCAGGTCCGCTTCTCCACCGGGACCGGGAGCAGGTCGTCGTTGGCGTACGGACCGCTGGGCAGCGGGGACCCCGGGGCGAGCTCCACCCGGCCGTCGGCCAGGGTGACTTGGGAGGACGGCGGTATCGCCGTGGGAGCGGTGTCGGTCATGGGCAGGCCAATCAGGGGACGGTGGGACGGGAAAGGCCGTGCGGGTGGCGCCGTTGGGGGGTGCGCTGGGAAGAAGCGCCCTGGGCCCCCTCCCCGGGACGGCGGGAAGGGGGAGCTGTCGGAGGGGGGTTCAGCCGTTGACGGTGGGGATGACCTTCGCCCCGTACGCGTCGATGACGGCTTCCTGGGCGTCGTGCATGTCGTAGACGGCGAACTGGTCGACACCGAGCTCACGCAACGCGTTCAGCTTCTCGATGTGCTTCTCCACCGGCCCGATGAGGCAGAACCGGTCGACGATCTCGTCCGGCACGAAGGCGGTGTCGGGGTTGTCGGCGCGTCCGTGGTGCGAGTAGTCGTAGCCCTCGCGCGCCTTGATGTAGTCGGTGAGTTCCTCGGGAACGGCGGCGGAGTGCTCGCCGTACTTGGACACCAGGTCGGCCACATGGTTGCCGACCATCCCGCCGAACCAGCGGCACTGCTCGCGCGCGTGGGCGAGCGCCTCGGGCGAGTCGTCCTCGGTGACGTAGGCCGGGGCGGCGACGCAGATCTTCACCTCTGAGGGGTCCCGGCCGGCCGCGACAGCCGCGTCCTTGACCGCCTTCACCATGTACTCGGTGAGATACAGATCGGCGAGCTGGAGAATGAAGCCGTCCGCCTCCTCGCCGGTCATCTTCAGCGCCTTCGGCCCGTACGCGGCCATCCAGACGGGAAGTCGGGCGCCCGGCCTGGTCCACGGGAACCTGATCACCGTGCCGCCGAGGTCGGCCTCGTCGCCGCGGCCGAGGGCGCGGATGACCTTCATGGCCTCGCTGATCCGGGCGAGGGTGTTGGGCTTGCGCCCCGCCACCCGCATCGCGGAGTCGCCGCGGCCGATGCCGCAGATCGTGCGGTTGCCGAACATGTCGTTGAGGGTGGCGAAGGTGGAGGCGGTGACCTCCCAGGTGCGGGTGCCCGGGTTGGTGACCATCGTGCCGACCGTCAACTTCGTGGTGTTGGCCAGGATCTGACTGTAGATCACGAACGGTTCCTGCCACAGCACCGCCGAGTCGAAGGTCCAGCCGTGCGTGAAGCCGTTGCGCTCGGCCCGCTTCATCAGGCTGACGACCTTCGAGGCCGGCGGGTCGGTCTGCAGGACGAGTCCGAAGTCCATGTGCTCCGCTCCTAGTTGAGGTACTGGCAGGTGGAGCGGGGGGTGTAGACCCCGTGCCCGGCGCGGCCGGTGTACTCCCGCTCGCTGATGACGACTTCGCCGCGGGAGAGGACCGTCTCCACCCGGCCGGTGGTCTGCTTGCCCTCGTAGGCCGAGTAGTCGACGTTCATGTGGTGCGTGACGGCGGACATGACCTGCTCGGCGCGCGGGTCGTAGATCACGATGTCGGCGTCGGAGCCCGGCGCGATGGTGCCCTTCTTCGGGTACATCCCGAACATCCGGGCCGGGGTCGCGCAGGCGATCTCGATCCAGCGGCGGCGGGAGATGTGCCCGTCGACGACGGCCTGGTGAAGCAGGTCCATACGGTTCTCCACGCCCGGCAGACCGTTGGGGATCTTGGAGAAGTCGCCCCGGCCCAGCTCCTTCTGGCCCACGAAGCAGAAGGGGCAGTGGTCGGTGGAGACGACCTGCAGATCGTTCGTCCGCAGCCCCTGCCACAGCTTGGCCTGGTGCTCCTGGGGGCGCAGCGGTGTGGAGCAGACGTACTTCGCGCCCTCGAAGTTCGGCTCGGCGAGGTTGTCGGTGGACAGGAACAGATACTGCGGGCAGGTCTCCCCGAAGACGTTCAGCCCCTCGTCGCGCGCCTTGGCCAGCTCGGCGACCGCCTCCATCGCCGAGACGTGCACGACGTACAGCGGCGCCCCCGCGACCTGGGCGAGCTTGATGGCGCGGTGGGTGGCCTCGGCCTCCAACAGGGCCTTGCGGACCTCGCCGTGATAGCGGGGGTCGGTCTCCCCGCGCGCCAGCGCCTGCTCCACCAGCACGTCGATCGCGATGCCGTTCTCGGCGTGCATCATGATCAGGCCGCCGTTCTCGGCGGAGCGCTGCATGGCGCGCAGGATCTGGCCGTCGTCGCTGTAGAAGACGCCGGGGTAGGCCATGAACTGCTTGAAGGAGGTGACGCCCTCCTCCACCAGCAGGTCCATCTCCTTGAGCGTGTCCTGGTTCACATCGGAGACGATCATGTGGAAGGCGTAGTCGATCGCGCAGTTGCCCTCGGCCTTGGCGTGCCAGGCGTCCAGGCCCTCGCGCAGGGTGTGTCCGACGCTCTGCACGGCGAAGTCCACGATGGTGGTCGTACCGCCCCAGGCGGCGGCCCTGGTGCCCGTCTCGAAGGTGTCGGAGGCGAAGGTGCCGCCGAACGGCAGCTCCATGTGGGTGTGGGCGTCCACGCCGCCCGGGATGACGTACTTCCCGGTGGCGTCGATCGTGCGGTCCGCGCTCCAGCTCTGCGTACCGGGCACGGCGAGCGCGGCGACCCGGCCGTCCTCGATCAGGACGTCGGCGTGGACCTCGTCGGACGCGGTGATGACGAGACCGCCACTGATGACGGTACGGCTGCTCATGGTCCCTCTCCTCCCAAAGTGGACGGTGTGATCAGGGCGCGGTGAGCGGTGTGTAGGCCCCCGGCGCCCGGTCGCGGTAGAACTGCCAGCGGTCGCGGACCTCGCGGAGCTTGGCCAGGTCCAGGTCGCGGACGACGAGTTCGGTCTCCTTGTCGCTCGCCACCTCGCCGACGAACTGGGCCTCCGGGTCCACGAAGTACGTGGTGCCGTAGAAGTCGTTGTCGCCGAGGTCCTCCACGCCGACCCGGTTGATCGCGCCCACGAAGTACTCGTTGGCGACGGCCGCCGCCGGCTGCTCCAGCTGCCACAGGTAGCGGGACAGTCCGCGCGAGGTGGCCGAGGGGTTGAAGACGATCTCGGCACCGGCGAGGCCCAACGCCCGCCAGCCCTCGGGGAAGTGCCGGTCGTAGCAGATGTACACGCCGATCCTGCCGACGGCGGTCTCGAAGACGGGCCAGCCGCTGTTGCCGGGGCGGAAGTAGAACTTCTCCCAGAACCCCGGCACTTGGGGGATGTGGGTCTTGCGGTACTTGCCCAGGTAGGAGCCGTCGGCGTCGATCACGGCGGCGGTGTTGTACAGGACCCCGGGCTGCTCCTCCTCGTACATCGGCAGCACGAGGACGAGGCCCAGCTCCTTCGCCAGCGCCTGGAAGCGCCGTACGGTCGGTCCCTCGGGGATCTGTTCGGCGTACTCGTAGAACGCCTTGTCCTGCACCTGGCAGAAGTACGGTCCGTAGAACAGCTCCTGGAAGCACAGGACTTGAGCACCCTGCGCGGCCGCGTCGCGGGCCGCCTGCTCGTGTACCTGGATCATCGACTCCTTGTCGCCCGTCCACGCGGTCTGGAAGAGGGCGGCACGGATCACTCTGCTCATCGGGACCTCCGGTCGCTCGGTGTGCGAGAAGACTAGGAAGTCCGAAAACCGGCTTTGAGTTGCACGGTGTCACGTCTGCGGGCCTCCGGCGTGCCACGGTGTCACGTGCTCGTGGGCCCATGTTTCACCGCCGTTTTCCCAGGTCGTCGCATGTTTCAGCCCTGTTGCGCATCATGTGCGAGCAGGGCGATGTGCACCGAGGCGGCCTGCTCGAAATCGTCGAGGTCCACACCGAGGCGGCCCTGTATCGCCTCCAGCCGGCGGTAGAGCGCGGGCCGGGAGACATGGTGGAGCTGGGCGGTGCGGGACTTGTTGCGGCCGGTGGCGAGATAGGTGCGCAGCACCGCGAGCAGGCCCTCCTCGGGGCCGCACAGCAGGCCGTCCAGCTCCCGTTCCGCGAAGGACTGCACCTGCGGGTCGTCCCGCAGCAGCCGGATCAGGCCGCGCAGATGGACGTCCTTGAGGCGGACCACAGCGGGAACGTCCAGCACATCGACCACGGCATCGGCGACGTGCTGGGCCTCGCGCAGGCCCGCGGGTACGTCGTCCCAGGCGGCGCGGGGGCCGGCGGCGGCCACGACGGTGCCCGGTGCCTCCGAGCGCAGCCGGGTCGCGAAGTTGGCCGTGAGCGCGCTCGCGTCCTGGTCACGGGCGAGGCTCAGCAGGACGGCGGTGACCGAGTCGGCGAGCTCGGCGACGATTCCGGGGAGCCCCACCATGCGGAGCACTCGGTCGAGTTGGGCGGGCTCTCCTCCCCTCACGACCAACGGCACGAAGGTGCGCCGGTTGACGGGCAGTCCGGCCGCCCGTGCCCGGGGCAGCAGCTGCCTGGCCGGTACGACCCCGCTGACCAGGTCGGTCAGCAGGCTCTGCGCGGACTGCTCCTCCCAGGTGTGGGCGGAGGTGCCGCCGAGCATGCGGTGCAGGACGAGCGCCTCGGCGGCCCGGTCGGCCAGCAGCCGTCCGGTGGTGGTGTCGCCGCGGTGGCCGCACAGGACGATCTGGCCCCAGCGCTCGCCCCGGCCGCCGAGTTCGGCGCGGATCCAGCCGTCGCCCTCGCTGCCGCCGGCCTGCCGGGCGATGCGCTCCCAGTCGCGCAGCACGTCGTCCACGGCAGGACGCTCCCCCGCCGTGGCCAGCACCCGGTGGGCGAGGTTGGTGACGACGACCGGGCAGGCGCTGTGCTGGGCGATCTCGTCGAGCAGCCGCTGCAGCGGGGCGCCCGCGGTGATCAGGCCGGTGAGGGCGGTCCGTACGGACTCCGACAGGCTGACGGCCGCGAACTTCCGCCGCACCAGCCGGGACTGGACCTCCTCGGTCAGTTCGGCGAAGGGGAAGGGCCGGTGCAGGACGACCATCGGCAGCCCGCACCGCTCGGCAGCCCGGCGCATCACGTCCGGCGCGGACGGGAAGGCGCGGCCGAGTCCGAGGACGACGGCCGCGGCCTCGGCGCGGTGCAGGGACTGGATGTACTCGGCCTGGGCGCTCTCGTCCCCGGCCAGCAGCACCCCGGTGGTCAGCACCATCTCGCCGCCACTGAGCATGACGCCGACGTCGGCGGCCTCGGCCACATGCACCCAGCGCACCGGCCGGTCGAGCTGCCCTGCGCCGGCCACCACCTCGGGCTCCCCGGCGAGCACCCGCTCCAGGGTGAGGACCTGACGGACCGACAGGGCGGGTTCCAAGGTGGTGGTCATGGCGCTGTTCCCTTACTGAAGGCTCCTCAGAGCGCGTTCGAGGATCGCGGCACCCTCCTCGGCCTCCGCGACGGACAGCGACAGCGGCGGGGCGACCCGCAGCGCGCTGGTGTCATGGCCGCCGCCCTTGCCGATCAGGAGTCCCTCCGCGCGGGCCGCCTCCAGCACGGCCGCCGCCGCGTCGGGGGCCGCCCGGTCCGTGCCGGGTTCGGCCAGCTCGATGCCGATCATCAGCCCGCGCCCGCGTACCTCCCGTACGTACGGCACCTGCGCGGCGACCGCCCGCAGCCGCTCGATGAGCAGCCCGCCGACCCGCCGGGCGTTGCCCTGGAGGTCGTGTTCCAGGAGGTACGTCAGGTTGGCGAGGCCCGCAGCCATGGTGATCTGGGTGCCGCCGAACGTCGAGATGCTGTTGGCGTCCAGGCAGTTCATGATCTCGGCGCGGGCGATCACCCCGCCGATGGACATGCCGTTGCCGATGCCCTTGGCGAAGGTGACGATGTCCGGCGGACCGTTCTTCCCGTGCGCCTGCCAGCCCCAGAAGTGCTCGCCGGTGCGGCCCCAGCCGGTCTGCACCTCGTCGGCGATCCACAGGATGCCGCGCTCGGCGAGCACCTCGCGGAAGGCCGCGTACAGGCCGTCGGGCGGGGAGGTGAAACCGCCGACGCCCTGGATGGGCTCGGCGATCAGGGCCGCGGGCGCCCGGGTGTGGCCGAGCAGGTCCTTGAGGTCCTCGACACAGGCCGCGATGAAGTCCGCGTCGCTGAGCGAGGCGTACGGACCCCGCGTCCGCACCCCGCCATGCACGTACAGCGTCTGGAGCGGGGACAGGGAGGTCGGGGACCAGCCGCGGTTGCCGGTGATGCCGACCGCGCTGAAGGAGCGGCCGTGGTAGCTGTTGCGCATCGCCAGGATCGTGTTGCTGCGCCGGTGCGCGGTGGCGAGCAGCAGGGCGGTGTCGTTGGCCTCGGTGCCGGAGGTGGTGAAGAAGACCCGGGCGTCCGGGATGCCGGACACATGGGCGACGCGCTCGGCGAGTTCGACCATGGGGCGGTTCAGATACAGGGTCGAGGAGTGGATGATCCGCCCGGCCTGCTCGCTCACCGCCTTGGTCACCTCGGGCAGCGCGTGCGCGGTCATCGTGGTGAGGATGCCGCCGAAGAAGTCGAGGTACTTGTTGCCGTGGGAGTCCCAGACATGGCGGCCCTCGCCGTGGGTGATCTCCAGCGGCTCCTCGTAGTAGAGGGCGAGCCAGTCCGGCAGCACCCGGCGGTGGCGTCCCAGCAGATCGTCGGCCGTCACGGCTGCACCAGCCCTTCGTAGGCGTCGGGGCGGCGGTCGCGGTAGAAGGCCCACTGCTGCCGCACCTCTTCGATGACGTCGAAGTCGAGGTCGCGGACGAGGAGTTCCTCCTTGCTGTCGCTGGCGGCCTCCCCCACGAACTGTCCGCGCGGGTCGACGAAGTAGCTCGTCCCGTAGAAGTCGTTGTCGCCGTACTCCTCGACGCCGACGCGGTTGATCGCGGCGACGAAGTACTCGTTGGCGACGGCCGCCGCGGGCTGCTCAAGACGCCACAGGTGGGAGGAGAGCCCACGGTGGGTGGCGGACGGGTTGTACACCAACTGGGCGCCGTTCAGCCCGAGTTGCCGCCACCCCTCCGGGAAGTGGCGGTCGTAGCAGATATAGACGCCGACCTTGCCGACGGCGGTCTCGAAGACCGGCCAGCCGATGTTTCCGGGTTTGAAGTAGTACTTCTCCCAGAAGCCCTTGACCTGCGGGATGTGGTGCTTGCGGTACTTGCCGAGGTAGGTGCCGTCGGCGTCGATCACGGCCGCCGTGTTGTAGTAGAAGCCGGACTGCTCGATCTCGAAGACCGGGACGACGATCACCATGCCGGTCTCGCGCGCGAGCTCCTGCATACGACGCACGGTCGGCCCGTCGGGCACCGGCTCGGCCCAGCGGTAGTGCTCCGGCTCCTGCACCTGACAGAAGTAGGGAGCGTTGAAGACCTCCTGGAACCCGATCACCTTGGCGCCCCGGCGGGCCGCCTCCCGGGCGTGCTCCTCGTGTTTCGCCACCATGGACTCGGTGTCGCCGGTCCAGGTGGCCTGGACCAGAGCGGCGCGTACGACGTTGGCCATGAGCTGCTCCTTCGACGGGACGTCAGAGCCTCTACGCCCGTAGACGCAGGCCGTAGAGGCACGAACGTAAGCCTCCCGGACGGGCTTGCCAAGACCATCGTCGTTAACCCGCTGAGTCGATCCGGTTTCACACTCCTGTGGGTGATCGGCCCACCCGGTCAGGCGGCGAATCCGGCGACCCTCAGCGCGTGGACGAGGTCCCAGTGGCGCTCGTCCGAGACACCCCGTGCGGCTTCCAGCAGCAACGGTACGAGGCTCCCCGGGTCCGCGGCCACGCTGCGGGCGGCCTCCTCGGGCGCGCGGACCCTGACGTAGGCGTCCAGCAGGGCGCGGATCTCTCGCCGGCGCCCCTCCTGGGCAAGAGCCAGCACGGCCTGTCCGATCTCGTCGGCGGACCGGACGACCCCCTGCCGCAGGAGCTGCTCCCCGTCGGCCTCCCGCCCCGCGGCGACCAGCGCGTCCGCCGCCGCGACCAGCCGCTCGGCGGGCAGCGAGGCGGCCTCCCACAGCAGGGTGGCCCAGTCCGCGCCGAGCCCGGCGCGCTGAAGCTCGACGGCGAGCAGCGGATACCGCCCGGCGGACGAGTAGGCGATCTCGGCGAGCAGCGCGTGCGCCTCTCCGCTACGGCCCTCGTGCCGCAGCCGTACGAGCCTCTCGACGGCCCCCGCGACCTCCCGGCGGTCCGCCCCGTCCACCGCCTCGACCTGCGGCTCCGCCGGCTCCACGGACTCGGCGGCTCCCGCGAAGCGGGCGCCTCGCGGGGTACGGCGGCCGGCGGCGGGGGGCTCGGGGAGGGACGGCACGGCGGTGGGCGGTACGACGACGGGGGCGGCGTCCTCCTCGACCATGCCGGCGAAGCGGGCACCGCCGCGTCGGCGTTTGCGTTGCCGGGGGGTGGGGGCGGGGGGTTCGGGCCGGTCGTCGGCCGGGCGGGCCGGAGCCTCGGTGGCCCAGGAGGCGGGGTCCTGGGCGGCGGCTTCCCCGGGCTGCGTGCCGACTCCCGGGTGCCCGGAGCCGTGGGTGCGGGCGGAGTCCTGCGCGGAGGTTCCCCCGGCCTGTGCAGCCCCCCGGCGTCCGGCGCCCTCGGCATGGACGGACGCCTGCGTCGGGGCTCCCACGCCCTGCGCGCCGGACGCCCGCGACGCGGCACCCCCGGCGGGGAAGCCCCCGCCTCCCTGCGCCGGAATCCCCCGGCCGTCCCCGAGCGGCGGCCCCTCCCCCATGCGCTCCCGCCGTATGGCCGCCGCCTGCCCACTCGCCGAGCGTCGGTCCAACTCCGTCATCCGGGCGCGGAGTTCGGCACACCGGGCGGTGGCCCGAGCATGATCGTCACGCGCCCAGGCGAGATCGAGACGAAGAGCCTCGGCCTGCTCCTGGGTGGTTGCCGCGGCGAGCGAACGGGCCAGTTCCGCCTGCCGCTCCGCGGCGTACCGCTGCTCGCGGAGCATGACGTCGAGCCGGTCACCCAGGGCGTCCCGGCCGCCGGGGCGGGTGTCGTAGGCGAGGAGCGCGGCGGCGTGCAGCGCGCGGACCCCCTCCGCCTCGGCGCGGGCGGCTTCCGGGCCGTACTCCGGGGCGAGGTCCTGCAGCAGCGCCTCCACCACGTCCCACGGCGGCACTTCACGCCCGTCGAGGCAGGCCTGCATGCCGTCCGGATCGCGCTGCCAGAACACCCCGCACCAGCCGCCGCCCTGGTCGAGGCGCGTCATGAGGCCGTTCAGGTAGTTCGCGAACTCCCGTACCCGAGCCGGGAGTTGTTCCACAGCCATGCCCAACTCCCGCCAGACCGGAGCACTCCGGTCCGTAAGGCAACACCAGTAGTGTTACGAGGACGCTACGGGGAGTTTTCCGGCGAGACGCAGAGTACGCCCACCCTGCCGGAACGTGACGTGCGAACGCTCACGCGGCGACCGGCGCGCACAGCCCGGCCAGCTCGTCCATGGACAGACCGAGCGCCCGCGCCAGCCCGGCCACCGTGAAGAACGCCGGGGTCGGCGCCCGGCCGGTCTCGATCTTGCGCAGCGTCTCGGCGGAGACACCGGCACTCGCCGCGACCTCCGCCATGCTGCGGTCGCCGCGCGCCTCGCGGAGCAGGCGCCCGAGCCGCTCGCCGCGCTCGCGCTCTTCGGGGGTCAGTGGGTTGCGTACCATGCCCCCATTCTAATACCGGTATAGTAATTGGCATGGTGGAACTGAAGACGGACACATCGATCGATGCCATGTACGAGGCCGGCCAGGTCGTCGCCCGCGCCCTGACAGCCGTACGAGAAGCCGCTGACGTGGGCGTTTCCCTGCTCGAACTGGACGAGGTGGCGCGGGCCGTCCTGCGGGAGGCGGGCGCGAGGTCCCCCTTCCTCGGCTATCGCCCGTCCTTCGCCCCGACCCCCTTTCCCGCGGTCATCTGCGCCTCGGTGAACGACGCGATCGTGCACGGCATCCCGACCGCGTACCGGCTGCGCGACGGCGACCTGGTCTCCATCGACACCGGGGCCGTACTCGACGGCTGGGCGGGCGACTCGGCGATCAGCTTCACGGTGGGCAGGCCCCGCCCGGCGGACCTGCGCCTGATCGACACGGCCGAGCGCGCCCTGGCCGCCGGCATCGAGGCGGCCGTCGTCGGCAACCGCATCGGCGACATCGCCCACGCCATCGGCACGGTCTGCCGGGAGGCCGGCTACGGCATCCCCGACGGCTTCGGCGGCCACGGCATCGGCCGCCACATGCACGAGGACCCCGGCGTCCCCAACGAGGGCCGCCCCCACCGAGGCCTCCCCCTGCGCCACGGCATGGCCCTGGCGATCGAGCCGATGCTGATCGCGGGAGGACAGGACGGCTACTACGCGGCCCCGGACGGCTGGACCCTGAAGACCAACGACGGGTCGCGAGCAGCACATGTGGAGCACACGGTGGCGATCACGGACAGAGGGCCAAGGGTTCTCACTGATCGAGGCCAGGGGGAAACTCCCTGAGGGGCGCGGGGAACTGCGCGAGCAACCACACGCGACCCGCACCCGCGACCGAACACCGGGCCCCCCATCCACAGGCGCCTGAAAGTGCCCCAAGATACAGAACGTGCCATCGTGGCTTAAACGCACCATGTCCGGGTTACCCGACTCCGGTACGTCGTCAACGAAGGTACGGAACCGATGACCAACGGCTTCAACGGCCCGGAGGGCTACGGCGACCCCTTCGGCGAGTTCCTCGCTCGCTTCTTCGGCGGCCCCCGCCCCGGCCCCCGCCAGATCAACATCGGCCAGCTGCTCAGCCAACCGGCCAGGGAACTCGTCCGCGGCGCCGCCCAGTACGCCGCCGAACACGGCAGCCGGGACCTGGACACCCAGCATCTGCTCCGCGCGGCCCTGTCCGCGGAGCCGACGAGGAGCCTGCTCAGCCGGGCCGGGGCCGACCCGGACTCCCTGGCGACGGAGATCGACGAGCGCTCGGGCCCGGTCCAGCACCCGCCCGGCGAGGCCCCGCCGCCCACCTCGCTCTCGCTCACCCCGGCCGCCAAGCGCGCCCTGCTGGACGCGCACGACCTGGCCCGGGCCCGCGGCACCGGTTACATCGGCCCCGAGCACGTGCTCAGCGCCCTCGCCGCGAACCCGGACTCCGCCGCCGGGCACATCCTGAACTCGGCGCGCTTCAGCCCCGCAGGGCTGCCGCCCGAGGCGCCGGACACCGCGCAGCGGCCCGAGCGGCCCCGGTCCGTGGACACGCCGACCCTGGACAAGTACGGCCGCGACCTCACCGAGCTCGCCCGGCAGGGCCGTATCGACCCGGTGATCGGCCGGGACGAGGAGATCGAGCAGACCATCGAGGTGCTGTCCCGGCGCGGCAAGAACAACCCCGTGCTGATCGGCGACGCGGGCGTGGGCAAGACCGCCGTGGTGGAGGGCCTGGCCCAGCGGATCGCCGACGGGGACGTCCCGGACGTGCTGAGCGGGCGGCGGGTGGTCGCCCTCGATCTGACGGGTGTCGTCGCGGGCACCCGGTACCGGGGCGACTTCGAGGAGCGCATGACCAACATCGTGGGCGAGATCCGCGCCCACTCCGACCGGCTGATCGTCTTCATCGACGAGCTGCACACCGTCGTGGGCGCCGGGGGCGGCGGCGAGGGCGGTTCGCTGGACGCCGGGAACATCCTCAAACCGGCCCTGGCCCGCGGCGAACTGCATGTCGTGGGCGCCACCACGCTGGAGGAGTACCGCAGGATCGAGAAGGACGCGGCCCTCTCCCGCCGCTTCCAGCCGATCCTGGTGCCCGAGCCGACCCCCGCGGACGCCATCGAGATCCTGCGCGGCCTCAGGGACCGCTACGAGGCCCACCACCAGGTCCGCTACAGCGACGAGGCGCTGGTGGCCGCCGTGGAGCTGTCCGACCGCTATCTCACCGACCGCCGTCTTCCGGACAAGGCGATCGACCTGATCGACCAGGCCGGCGCCCGGGTGCGGCTGCGGGCCCGGACCAAGGGCACCGACGTACGGGCCATGGAGCGCGAGGTCGAGCAGCTGGCCCGGGACAAGGACCAGGCCGTCGCGGACGAGCAGTACGAGCAGGCCACCCAACTGCGCGACCGCATCGTGGAGTTGAAGCAGCGGATCACGGCCGCCGACGGAAACGGCGCGGCCGACGAGGGACAGAACCTCGAAGTGACCGCCGAGGCCGTCGCGGAGGTCGTGTCCCGGCTGACCCATATCCCGGTCGCCAGCCTGACCGAGGAGGAGAAGGACCGGCTGCTGGGTCTGGAGCAGCATCTGCACGAGCGGGTCGTCGGCCAGGACGAGGCCGTGCGCGTGGTGTCCGAGGCGGTGCTGCGCTCGCGGGCCGGGCTCGCGAGTCCGGACCGGCCGATCGGCAGCTTCCTCTTCCTCGGCCCGACCGGCGTCGGCAAGACCGAACTGGCCCGGGCGCTCGCCGAGGCGCTGTTCGGCAGCGAGGAGCGGATGGTCCGCCTGGACATGAGCGAGTACCAGGAGCGGCACACGGTCAGCCGTCTGGTGGGCGCCCCGCCCGGCTACGTCGGCCACGAGGAGGCGGGCCAGCTCACCGAGGTCGTGCGCAGGCACCCGTACTCCCTGCTGCTGCTGGACGAGGTGGAGAAGGCACACCCGGACGTCTTCAACATCCTGCTCCAGGTGCTGGACGACGGACGGCTGACCGACTCCCAGGGCCGCACGGTGGACTTCACCAACACCGTCATCGTCATGACCAGCAACCTGGGCTCGGAGGCGATCACCCGGCGCGGTGCCGGGATCGGCTTCGGCGCGGGCGGTGAGGAGGCGGACGAGGAGGCGCGGCGCGAGCGGATCCTGCGGCCGCTGCGCGACCACTTCCGGCCCGAGTTCCTCAACCGTATCGACGAGATCGTGGTGTTCCGCCGGCTCGACCCCGACCAGCTGCGGCGGATCACGAACCTGCTGCTGGACCGGACGCGCCGGCTCATGCAGGCCCAGGACGTCACGGTCGAGTTCACCGAGCCGGCCGTCGACTGGCTCGCCGAGCGCGGCTACCAGCCCGAGTACGGCGCCCGCCCGCTGCGCCGCACCATCCAGCGCGAGGTCGACAACCGGCTGTCCCGGTTGCTGCTGGACGGCCGGGTCGCGGAGGGCGGCCGGGTGACGGTGGACGTCGAGGGCGGACGCCTGGCCTTCCGTACCGAAGAGCAGGCGCCCGCACCGGAGTTGTGACTACGGCACCGGGTGCACCACCATCGCCGAGCCGCCGCCCCGGCGTACCTTCTCGGCGGCGGCGAGCCACTTCCCGTCCGGCAGCCGCTGGACGGCGGTCGCCGCGCCGATCTCGGGATTGAGCCGGAAGCCGTGCCCGATCGCTTCCAGCTGAGCCTTCGACGGGCTGTTCCACAGGCCCGGTTCGAGCTCGGTGGTCATCTGGTTGCGCTGGCTGGCGCGTGGCGCGGCGATGGCGTCGACGAGCGGGAGACCGCGGTCGAGCAGGCCGGTCAGGGTCTGCAGCACCGTCGTGATGATGGTGGCGCCACCGGGCGAACCGAGCGCCACGACGGGCTTGCCGTGCTGGTCGAGGACGATCGTCGGGGACATCGAGGAGCGCGGACGCTTGCCGGGACCCGGCAGATTCGGGTCGTGGACGGCCGGGTTGGCCGGGGCGAAGGAGAAGTCCGTCAGCTCGTTGTTGAGGATGAAGCCACGGCCCGGGACCGTGATGCCGCTGCCACCGGTCTGCTCGATGGTCAGCGTGTACGAGACCACGTTGCCCCACTTGTCGGCCACCGTGAGATGGGTCGTGCTGTCGCCCTCGTACGTCGTCGGGGCCGCCGTACCACCCGCGCCGCAGGCGGCCGGGTTGCGCGGGTCCCCCGGCGCGAGCGGGCTCGCCAGCACGGCGTCGTCCTTGATCAGGCACTCCCGTGAGTCGGCGTACCGCTGCGACAGCAGCTCCTTCGTCGGTACGTCCTCGAAGGCGGGGTCGCCGACCCAGCGCCCCCGGTCGGCGAAGGCGATGCGGCTGGCCTCGATGTAGCGGTGCAGGTACCGGACCTCGCTCGCCTTCGAAAGGTCGGTCCGCTCAAGGATGTTGAGGGCCTCGCCGACGGTCGTGCCGCCGGAGGAGGAGGGTGCCATGGAGTAGACGCCGAGCCCGCGGTACGAGGTCTTCGTGGGCGCCTGGGACTTGGTGCGGTAGGCGGCGAGGTCCTTGGCCGTGAGATCGCCGGGACGGGCGTTCCAGCCCGAAGCGGGGTCCACGGGCGGCTTGTTTACCGTGTTCACGATGTCCTCGGCGAGATCGCCCCGGTACAGGGCGCGCACCCCTTCACGGCCCAACTGCTCGTAGGTACGGGCGAGATCGGGGTTCTTGAAGGTGGCGCCGACGACCGGGAGCGACCCGCCGGGCAGGAACAGCTCGGCGGTGTCGGGGAAGTAGCGGAAGCGGGTCTCGTTCGCGGCGGTCTGCGCGCGGAAGGTGTCGTCGACGACGAAGCCCTCCCGGGCCAGGCGCTCGGCGGGCTTGAGCAGGCTCCCGAGCTTCTTGCTGCCCCACTTGTCCAGCGCCGTCTGCCAGGTGGCGGGCGTGCCGGGGGTGCCGACGCTCAGGCCGCTGCTGACGGCCTCGGCGAAGGGGATCGCCGTGCCGTTCTCCAGGAACAGTCCGGAGTCCGCGCTCAGCGGGGCGGTCTCCCGGCCGTCGATCGTCCGCACCGTCCGGGATTTGGCGTCGTAGTAGACGAAGTAGCCGCCTCCGCCGATACCCGCGGAGTAGGGCTCGGTGACACCCAGTGCGGCGGCGGTGGCGACGGCCGCGTCGACGGCGTTGCCGCCCTTCCTCAGTACCTCGATACCGGCGGCGGAGGCGTCCGCGTCGACGCTCGCGACGGCACCGCCGTAACCGACGGCGACGGGGACCTTCCCGACGGCCGCTGCGGAAGCGGTGGGAGGCGCCGCCGCCCCCACCGACACCACGGCGGCCGAGACCGCGAGGACCGACAGCTTGCGTGCGACGGAAAGACGCATCCGCACCTCCAGTCAGGGACCGTTCGCGCAGCCTAATGGATCGACATGCCCCCGTCAGGAGCACCCGCTACCATGCGCGCCCATGAATGACGACCTGCGCAACATCGTCCTGGGTGTGGTCGCGGCCGGCCTGAGCGCCGCCCTCGGCTGGCTGGCCCGCACCTACCTGTGGAAGCGCAAGCTCCGCCGCAAGCAGGCCTTCTTCGGGCTGCCCGACAACTCCGAGTCGCTGCTTGTGGTGAACCGGGAGGCGGGATCGCCCGAGTTCAGCGTGATGCGGTTCGATGTGTTCGCGCTGCTGGAGCTGTCCGCGCTGATCAAGGACTGCAACGCGCACGCCCAGATCGTCACGCATGACGCCGCCCAGCAGGGCTTCGGTGAGCGCACCGAGTTCTGCGTCGGCGGGCCGGCCTCCAACCGCCGTATGACCGCCCATCTCGCCTCCCTCCTGCCCGGTATACGCATCAACGTGGACGCCGAGCCGGGGCCCGACCGGGGCGCCTTCCAGATCGGCAGCGAGCGCTACCGGCTGGAGCCGGGCCGCGGCGAGTACGTCATCCTCGCCCGGCTCACCGCGGGCCAGGGCGCGGGCTCCCGCCCGGTGTTCCTCTTCTGCGGGCAGCGGGCGATCACCAACCAGGCCGCGACCCGCTATCTCGCCCGCAACCACGAACGGCTGTACCGCAAGCACGGCAACAACTCCTTCGTCCTGCTGCTGAAGGTCGTCAACTCCCAGGCGTACGGCCCCGATGTGGTGGAGCTGGTGGCGGACGTGACCCGGACCGCCCAGGCACCCCTGCCGACATCGGCGGTCGCGCGCAACTCGCACCGCGCCTCCTGATTCCCTTCACCCGCCAACAATCGTTACTCCCGCGTAACTTACCGACGGGTTACCTACGGTAAGAGCCCCCGGTTACCGTCGGGTCACTTTGCACTGACACGAGTGAGGAGTGACCTGTGGGACCTCGCAAGGCTCTGCGCACGACCGCCGTGGGCATCGTCTCGGCGACCCTGATCGCCGGCGTCGGCCCCGTCGCCTCGGCATCGACGGGCGGCGTCCGCTTCGTCGACATCACCGGCGACGGCGGTACGACACTCAAGGCGAACGTCATCACCCCGGCCGGCGCCGACGGCACGCGCCGCTACCCGCTGCTGGTGTTCCCCACGAGCTGGGGCACGCCTCAGGTCGAGTACCTGGCCAAGGCCCAAAAGCTGGCGAACTCCGGGTACATCGTGGTCAGTTACAACGTCCGCGGCTTCTGGCAGTCCGGAGGCGAGATAGAAGTGGCGGGCCCGCCCGATGTGGCCGACGCCTCCCGGGTGATCGACTGGGCGCTCGCCAACACCCCCGCCGACGCGGGCCGGATCGGCATGAGCGGGGTGTCGTACGGAGCGGGCATCAGCCTGCTGGCCGCCGCGCGGGACGAACGTGTCCGGGCGGTCGCGGCCCTCAGCGGCTGGGCCGACCTCATCGACTCGATCTACTCCGGTCGCACGCAGCACACCCAGGCCGCCGCGCTGCTGGACGGCACGAGCCTGGTCACCGGTCGCCAGAGCGCCGAACTCAGGGAGATCTTCGACGCCTTCCGGTACTCCGACCTGAGCAAGGAGGACGCGATGATCGCCTGGGGGAAGAAACGTTCAGTCACGACCTATCTCGACCAGCTCAACGACAACGCCCCGGCGGTGCTGCTCGCCAACGCCTGGGGCGACTCGGTCTTCCCGCCCAACCAGTACGCGGACTTCTACGAGAAGCTCACCGGTCCCAAGCGCCTGCAGTTCCGTCCCGGCGACCACGCCACCGCCGAACTGACCGGACTGCTCGGCCTGCCCAACGATGTGTGGACCGACACCGAGCGCTGGTTCGACCGCTATCTGAAGGGCGAGGACAACGGCATCGACCGTGAGCGGCCGGTCCAGCTCAAGTCCCGTTCCACGGGCGGCTACGAGAGCTACCCCGACTGGAAGTCGGTCGGCGCGACCAGCCGCAAGATCGCCCTCGCGGGCTCCACCACGATCCGCACGAACGTCAACTCCGGTGCGGACGGCGGGCTCGTCCTGCTGACCGGCCTCCTCGACCAGATCGCCAAGCTGCCCCCGCTGGCGTCCATCCCCCTGCTCCCCCGCCGCTGGGCGGCCGTTTGGCAGTCGGAGAAGTACGCCACCACCCAACAGGTGCGCGGCACGGCCCGGCTGCACACCACCGTCACCCCGACCGAGGAGAGCGGCACCCTCGTCGCCTACCTCTACGACGTGGGCCCGCTCGGCCTCGGCAAGCTGGTCAGCAACGCGCCGTACACCTTCCACGGGCGTACGCCCGGAAAGCCGTTCGGCGTCGACCTGGAGCTGTTCTCCACGGCCTACGACGTCCCGGCAGGGCATCGTCTCGCCCTGGTCGTCGACACGGTCGACCCGCTCTACATCGAGCACAACCCGACCGGCGCGCAGCTGACCTTCTCCTCGCCGGCGAACGACCCGTCGTACGTGTCGGTCCCGTTGCGCGAGCAGTGATCTCCGGCTGCCGCCGGGCGGGTACGGCTCTGTGACTGGGGCTAGGGGGTGTTTTGAAAGTCCCGCACAGCACCCAGGGCGCCCGGCACGCATCCTCGCCGCACCGGCCAAAGACCCAAGTACGTCCAGTACGAGGGCCTTCGTCCGGCACGCCGAGGGCACGCACCGGACACCGCGGGCACCGCACAGGACTTTCAAAACACCCCCTAGGGGGACGAACCGCCCATCCTGGTCGAGGCTCGGCGGGACGCACTTCCCGGGCGGTGGGCGGGGCTTGAGCATCCGTCGTCCGGTGCCTCGAAGGACACACGTGTGGTACGCGGCATGGGTCGCACTCCCCGCTCAGTGCTTGAGGATCTTGGACAGGAAGTCCCGGGCGCGCTGGCTCTCCGGGGCGGTGAAGAAGTCCTCGGGCGCTCGGTCCTCGACGATGCGGCCGTCGGACATGAAGACGACACGGGTGGCGGCGGACCGGGCGAAGCCCATCTCGTGGGTGACGACGGCCATGGTCATGCCCTCGCGGGCCAGTTGCCGCATGACTTCGAGGACCTCGTTGATCATCTCGGGGTCGAGCGCCGAGGTCGGCTCGTCGAACAACAGCGCCTTGGGCTCCATGGCGAGCGCGCGGGCGATCGCCACCCTCCCCCAGCGCCTGAAGGGCCTGGGCGGTACCCCCAGCTGCTGCCCGCCGGAGAGCCGGGCGGGAAACTTGTCGGCCTGGTCGGCGAGGCCCACCCGGCCGAGGATGTGCCGCGAGCACTGGTCCGCCTGGTCCTTCCTGCGTCCGCGGACCCTGATCCGGGCCAGCGAGATGTTCTGCAGAACGGTCTTGTGGGCGAAGAGGTTGAAGGACTGGAAGACCATGCCGACATCGGCGCGGAGCCGCGCGAGGGCCTTGCCCTCCTCGGGCATCGGCTGTCCGTCGAGCAGGATGGTGCCGGAGCGGATCGTCTCCAGCCTGTTGATCGCCCTGCACAGGGTCGACTTCCCCGACCCCGAAGGGCCGATGACCACGACCACCTCCCCCTTGGCGACGGTGAGGTTGACGTCCTGCAGGACGTGCAGCCCCCCGTAGTACTTGTTGACGTCACGCAGCTCGATCAACGGATCGACGACCATGCCCAGCCCTACCCACTCTCAGCTGTGTCGTGGTTGCCGCAAACTACCCAGACAAGACGGAAGTTATGTGACGACACGCACTTTTCGGGCATTACCCGTATTTAAGCCGCAGCTCAGGCCAGGGATTCACGCCTCCGCGACCTCCGCGTAGAGCTGCGAGAGCTCGGGCACGCCACTGGAGGCCCACTCGTGCCCGGAGGCGACGACATCGAACTCACGGCCCGAGGAGAGCCGCACGACAGGCTGGCCGCTCGGCCAGATCTCCCACTGCGCGCCGGGGACCGTGCGCACGATCACCGTGCCGAGGTAGAGGCCCGCGTCGTTGCCGAGCCAGGGCAGCACCTCCTCGTCGTCCCGCCAGCGCGGAAGCAGCTGGTCGAGGGCTTCGAGCGAGGTCGCCGAATCATCGAGACGGACCCCCTCCCGGGCCGCCTGGGAGCGGAGCAGATCGCACTCGGAGAGCAGCTCGGCGATGCCCTCGTGGCTGTCGTCGCCGTCGGAGAAGACGGCGACGCCGAAAGCGGGACCGCGCCGCTTACGCCAGCCGCCCAGGAAAGGGATGTTCATACGCTCAGCCTCGCACCGACCATGCCACCGGCACCACCGGCACGCGGGAACCAGCCACCCGGAAACCTCTTGCCAAAGCTTATTCATTCTCCGTAGAGTTCATCAGGTCATGAGTTCAACGAATGTTGACTTTGGCCTTCCGGGAGGCGGGGACCCGTGCGGAAGATTCCATTCCAGGTGAACGAGGGCGGGCTGGTCGCCCTTCTGCCCAACGGTCATGTCGAGTTCCTCGCCGACTCGGCGCGCCGGCTGATCCTGCGGCACAACTCCGGACGGCCGGTGCCCGCCGAGGAGTTGATGGCCCACGCGCTCAGCGATCCGCTGGTGACCCTGGACCGGTTCCATCTGTCCGCCCCGGCCATCGCGTTCGTGGAGACCACGAACCTGTGCAACCTGCGCTGCAAGCACTGTTACGCGGACTCCGCGCTCAAGCGCCCCGACGAGATGTCCACCCCGCGCATCAAGGCCCTGCTGGACGAGTTCGCCGAGATGGGCGTGCTCCAGGTCTTTCTGACGGGGGGCGAGATCTTCTCGCACCGGGACGCCGTGGAGATCATCCGGCACGCCCGCAGCAAGCCGTTCAGCACCCAGATCTTCACCAACGGTCTGCTCATCACCGAGGAGCGGCTCGCGGCGATCCCGCCGGGCCAGTCGTTCTTCATCAGCTTCGACACCGCCGACCCCGAGCGCACCGTACGGGGGCGGATGGACTTTCCCAAGCTTCAGCACGCCTTCGAGATGATGCGCAAGCACGGGCACGTCTTCCGCACCGCTATCTCCGTCCACCGCAACAACATCCAGGACGCCGAGGAGATCTTCGAGTGGTGCGCGGAGCGGGGCTACCCCCGGCCGCAGTGGCTGGAGACCCACCCGGTGGGCCGCGCCCTGCTGCACCCGGACATGCTGCTGCGTCCCGAGGACGTGGACGAGGTCTTCGAGGTCTACCGGCGGTGCATGGAGCGGTACTCCGCCGGACCGGACATCGAACCCGGGGGCGCGGCTCCCGGTGAGCCCGGCCCACGCGCCGCGGACGAGATCCGCGGAGTGGACACCATCCAGTTCTGCCAGCGTCTGGAACGCGCCGTCGGCCAGGAGAAGTGCGGCCGCTCGGTGGTCTACGTCAACAGCCGCGGCGACATCTACCCGTGCAGCAACTGCATGTCGGGACAGCTGCACCGGGCCGGGAACCTCACCGAGCGGTCGTTCGCCGACATCTGGGAGTCCGGCTTCGACGCCTTCCGCGACATCCGGTTCAGCGACCACACCGTGTGCGGGAGCTGCCCGGTGGCCGCGGAGGACATCTGGTGCCAGTTCCGCTGCCCCCCGCTGGCCCGCAATCTCACCGGCGACCCCCAGGGGTGCGGTGCGACCGAGTACCTCCAGGAGTTCATGCTGCGCGCCGGCCGCTACTGGCGGGAGCGCAAGCGGCGCGACGTACGACTGACTCTCACCCCGCGTTAGACGCGGCCCCCGGGCCGCGTGCCGATCGCGCCCGGCGACTTCGCCGGGCCCCACCGACCCCGCTCCCGATGTCGTGGGCGGGTCCCGTCCGCGGGCGGCGCGACCGCTGCCGCCCCTCATCGAAGGGAACACGGGCATGCCCGAAGAGAAGAAGGTCATCCGCATCCACCTTGAGCCCGGCCAGGAGGGCGTGACGCTCAGCGCCGTCGGCGCCGCCTCGGCCACGGCGCCCAGCGAGACGCTCCTGGTGGAGGCCACCAACATCACCGAGGCCACGGTCATCGAGGTCGAGGTCTGACCCACCCCCGTGGCGAGACGGACCGGAGCGCAGCCATGGCCTGGCGGCGGATCAGGTCGGCTGCGAGGAACGGTGCTGCCCGGCCTGAGCCGAGCGGGGGCGATGGGGGTGCCCCCACGCGAGTTGTTCGAGCGTGGGGGAGCGTGCGGCTGCAAGGCGGAGGAGGGCGCCGACGCGGAGCGTCGGCGACCGACGACAACGCCGCACAGGCGCGTGCCAGGGCCCGCGACGCCGGCATGATCCGCCGGCCGGGCCATTGACCCCCCGGGCTCGTAGAGGGACGGGCCCGCGGAAGAGCGCTCAAGGGACCCCTGGGACCGCCGAGGGATCGGAAACGGGGCGAGCGCTGCACGGCCTTCCCGGCCCGTGAGGGACGGGCCGGGAAGGGCCGCGCGAACGTCAGGCGCGGCGTGACCGACGAGCGGGATCAGGAGACGAGGTCGCGATGAGCAAGACGGTTGCTTCAGCCGGCACCACCGCCGTGCGCCCCGGCACAGGACTCGCGCGGCTGCTCCAGGAGAACCCGGCCCTCAGGATCGGGCAGGACGACTACAACATCAACGTGACGGCCAACTACGGCGACCGGCTCGACCCCACCGAGGTCGCCGACGCCCTGCGCGCCCACCCGGGCGCCGGCCGGCCCGCGCATCTGTACTTCCATGTGCCGCTGTGCGCGTACGTCTGCCACTTCTGCAACTACGTCAAGCGCAAGATCCCCGGTGGCGCGGAGGGCGAGCGCGCGTCCCAGGTGTGGACGGATCTGCTGCTGGAGGAGTCGGGCCGTCGCCTCGCGCACGCGCCGTGGCTCTCCGAGGCCCGTATCGAGTCCGTCTATCTGGGCGGCGGCACCGCATCGTTGCTGGGCACCGCGCAGTTGGGGCGGCTGGTCGAGCACATGCGGGCCGACTACGCGTTGACCGACGACTGCGAGATCTCCCTTGAGGGCAACCCCGACAACTTCCTTTGCGACGAGCTGGCCGAGGCCTGCGAGATCGGCTTCAACCGCTTCAGCGTGGGCGTGCAGTCGCTGCAGAGCGAGGTCAACGCCTTCGCCGGACGCGGCCATGACGCGGAGATGTCGCTGCGGGCGATCGAGAAACTCCGGGCCACCGGGCGGCCGTTCAACGTCGACATGATGTTCGGGCTGCCCCACCAGACCCCCGAGAAGGTCGCCGACGACATCCGCACGCTGGTCGGCCTCAAGGTGCCCACGATCACCATCTACCGGCTGCGCAACGCGGACCGGGCGAAGATGGGGATCGGCAACCGGGCGCTGTGGAACGTGGAGAGCGTCCGCGACCGGCTGCGCGAGGAGCACCTCTTCCCCGGGCTCGACGAGACGTACGAGATGCGCGAGGCCATCGTGGAGCTGCTGCTCGACGGGGGCTACCACCCGAGCCCGTGCGGCTGGTGGAACCGGCCCGGGGTCTACCCGGACGGCAACATCCCGCAGGTCTCGCGCAACAAGTGGCAGCGCCATGACTCGATGATCGCCTACGGCCCCGGCGCCTACGGCTGGCTCACCGGCGACGACGACACCGTCGTCCAGACCCACAACATCGCCGACATCAGCGGGTACGCCCGGCTGATCCAGAACGGCCCGGAACTGCCGCTGGCGTTCGGGCGCAGGCTCGCCGGACCCGAGGCGATCGGGATGGTGCTCGGGTTCGCGTTCAAGGCGAACCAGCCCATCGACGCCGCGCGGTTCCGGCGCCGGTTCGGCATCGAGCTGTTCCACGACGAGCCGTTCGCCGGGGTCTTCGCCGAGCTCCTGGAGCGCGGGCTCGTCGAGCCGGTGCCGGGGGCCGCGGAGAGCGTCGTGCCCACGCTGGACGGCGAGGCACTGCACGAGGAGATCATCAGTGTCTACTTCCACCAGCGCATCGGCTCCTTCGCCGAAGCCGTGTGCCGGAGGTGAGACCGTGCGCGTCCACCGCCATGTCCAGTGGCGCCGGGCTCCGGACGGTACGGCCTACCGCGCCCGTCGGTCCTTCCCGGCCGGTCCGCCGAACGCGACCGTGCTGCTCGCCGGTCCCGGCAGCGTCTCGGACCTCGACGGCGAGGGCCGGGACGACCATCTGCTGGGCCGGCTGACGGCCCGTCTGGTGGCCTCGGGCGCCCAGGTGTTGCAGTGCGACATGCCCGCCCGCGACCGGGGCGCCCCCGCCTCGGCGCAGGACGAGCGCATCCGCGCCGAGCGGCTGGGACGGCTGCTGGACGGCAGCCGGCATCTGATGACCGGCTCGCTGTCGCTGGTGGGCTTCTCGCTCGGCGGCCAGGCCCTGCTGCGGCTGATGGAGTCCGGGGCGCCCCCGCGCGCCGACCGCGTCGTCCTGATCGGCACGGTGGTGGAGACGGACGCCTTCCTGACCTCCCGCATCCCCCTGATCGAACTGGTCTACGGCAGCTTCGACCTGGTCGGCTATCTCGCCGACGAGTCGGACGACAAGCTGCCGCCCGCGGTGTTCGAGCCGGCCATGTACGCCGACTGGTCCGCCCGCCATCTCATCGGTACCCACTCACCCGCGGTCCGGGTCCATGTGCTCGAAGGACTCGGTCACACCCTGCACCCGTGCGGACCGGGCCCGGCCCGTGATCCGCTGCCGGCGCTCACCTCACTGGTGGGCGTCACCTCATGACGTCACGTCAGCTCACAGCACGACAGGAAAGGGAACAACATGCCCGCGAGTGAGACTCTCTCCAGCCGGCGGTTCGACAAGATCGCCGACAACTTCGCCACCAGCGAGGTGCACCGGTCGAGCCCGACGATGGAGGCTCTGCACGAGACACTCGGACCGCAGACGGGCAGCGCGATCTGTGACGTCGCCTGTGGCGCGGGCCATCTGGCGCTGTCCTTCGCCGACGAGTACCCGGCCCGGCTGGTGGGCGTCGACCCGGCCCCGTCGATGCTGGAGTCGTTCCGGGGGCTCGCGGCCGAGCGGCAGACCACGGTGGAGACGGTACAGGCGGCCGCCGAGGAACTGCCCTTCCCGGACGCCTCGTTCGACCTGGTGGTGTCCCGGCTCGCCCCGCACCACTTCCAGGACATGCCGAAGGCCGTCGGTGAGATGACCCGGCTGCTGCGGCCGGGCGGGCGGCTCGCGGTGATCGATCTGGAGGGCCACGAGGACCCGGTGATCGACGCGCTCAACCACGAGCTGGAGATCCTGCACGACCCCACCCATCAGCGCAGCTACACCCTCGACGAGTGGGTCGGCTTCTTCCAGGACGCGGGGCTCAACGTCCCGGTCGCCCGCGGCCGTCAGGCGGAGAGCCGCACCGGCGTGCCCATCAAGCGCTGGTGCGAGATCGCCTCCTCCGGCGCCGAGGCGGAGGCCGCGATCCGGCGGCGGCTCGCCGAGGCCCCGGCGGAGCATCGTGAGGCGCTCGGGATCCGGCGGGACGGCGAGGAGTTCTACATCCCCGTGCGCACCTGCATGGTCATCGGCGTCAAGGCGCTCGGCGGGGTGCGCTGACATGCCGGTCATCAGGCTGTTCTCACCCGACGCGAGCCCGGGCCCCACGGCCCTGGAGGAACTCGCCACCGCTGTCACGGAGTTGCTGGGGTTGCCCGTCGGCCACTGCTGGGTGTGGTGGCACCGTCTGGAGCCCGGCACCTATCACCGCCCCGAGTGGCGCGCCCCGGACACTCCCCCGGCCCCGGTCGGGTTCGTGGTGTGCAAGGAGAGCTACAGCAAGGACCAGGTGGGCGCCCTGCTCCGGCTGCTCCAGGGCAGGCTCGCTCAGTTGCTGGACGTCCCGGCGGACGAGATCTTCCTGACCGTGCAGCGGGCCGTCGCGGGTGAGTTACTGGTGCGGGACGAGGTGTGGTTCGCGCATCTGGAGGAGCCGCGGCCGGGCGCCGTCACCGATCTGGTGCCGGTCGGACGCGTGCACACCGACCGCAGTGACCTCTCCGACGACTACTGGGGCGATGTGACCTCGGTGATCCGGCTGGACGGCGAGCGGTTCACCGCCGAGGCGCTGCTGGGCCTGGACACCTTCTCCCACCTGGAGGTCGTCTTCCACTTCCACCGGGTCGCGCCGGAGAAGGTGCACACGGGGGCCCGGCATCCGCGCGGCAACCCCGAGTGGCCGCGGGCCGGGATCTTCGCCCAGCGTGCGAAGAACCGCCCCAACCGCGTCGGCGTCTCGCGCTGCAAGCTGCTGAAGGTGGACGGCCTCGACGTCCATGTGCGCGGCCTGGACGCCGTGGACGGCACCCCCGTGCTCGACATCAAGCCGTATCTCACCCAGTTCGGGCCGCGCGAGGACGTCGTACAGCCCGCGTGGGTCGACGACCTGATGCGGGACTACTACTAGGGGGTGTTTCGAAAGTCCCGCACAGCACCCACGGCGCCCGGCACGCACCCTCGCCGCACCGGCCAAAGACCCAAGTACGTCCAGTACGAGGGCCTTCGTCCGGCACGCCGAGGGCACGCACCGAACACCGCGGGCACCGCACAGGACTTTCAAAACACCCCCTAGACCCGTACTTCGCAGGTCACCCGATCGTGAAGACCAAGCGGTCGTAGCTGATCGCTCGCCGGTCGGAACCGCAGCAGCGATGGCCGTCTCGGTCCGGCCCAGTCGAGATCGGACGCCGTGAGGCCGATGCGGAGAACCTTTTCGGCGACCTGCGAAGTACGGGCCTAGAACGTCCGCCGATCGGAGCCGACATGAAGAAGTCCGCCGAGAAGCGGGAGCGGTTGCCGCGCACCGCGCTGGCGCTGCTGGCCGCGGTGTTCGTGGACGCCCTCGGCAGCGGGCTCTACATGGCGGTCTCCGTCGTCTTCCTCACCCGCTACCTGGACCTGGGCAGCAGTGAGGTGGGCCTCGGGCTGGGTGTCGCGGGCGCGGTGTCCTTCGCGCTGCTGGTGCCCACGGGGATCCTCGCGGACCGGGCCGGTCCGCGCACCATGCTGATCGCCGCCCATCTGACCCGGGCGGCGCTGCTGGCGTGCTACCCGTTCGCGTCCTCCTTCGTCCCCTTCCTGATCGTGGTGTCCCTGCTCGCGGTGGCCGACCGGGCCGCATCGCCGCTGGTGCAGGGGATGTTCGGGGCGGCCGTGGAGGCCGGGCAGCGGGTGCGGGCGATGGGCATGGCCCGGTCGCTGCAGAACCTGGGTCTCTCGCTCGGCGGTCTCGCGGCCGCCGGGGCGCTGCTGTGGGACAGCAACGGGGTGTATCTGGCGGTCGTGTTCGGCAACGCGCTGTCGTTCGTGCTCGCCGCCGCGCTCGTGGCCCGGCTGCGGGCCGGCGGGGGCGGCGGGGGCCGGCCGCTGCCGTGGCGGCGGCGCCTCGCGGTGTTCCGGGACCGGCGGTTCGCCGGGCTGACCGTGCTCAACTCCGTGGTGAGCCTGCATGTGACGGTGCTGACGGTCGGCATCCCGCTGTGGGTGCTGGCCCATGACGAGCTGCCCCGGTCCGTGATCGCGTGGACGCTGGTACTCAACACCGTGGTGGTCGTGCTGTTCCAGGTGCGTGCGACGCGCGGCATCGAGAGCGCCGCGGACGGCGGCCGCGCGCTGCGCCTGAGCGGACTGCTGCTCGCCGCGGGCTGCTGCGCGCTGGCCGCCACCGGAGAACTGCCCACGGCCTGGGCGGTGGCGGTGCTGCTCGGCGCCGTGGCCTTCCAGGCGTTCGCGGAGATGCACCAGCAGGCGGGCGCCTGGGCGATCTCCTACGACCTCGCGCCCGAGGACCGCCGCCAGGTGTATCTGGCCTTCTTCAGCCTGGGCAACGCCGCCCGCAACACCTACGGTCCACTCGTCGTCACGTTCCTCGTCGTGCAGCGCGGGCCCGTCGGCTGGCTGCTGCTCGGTGCCCTGGCGCTGGGCTCCGGTGCCTGGGCAGCGCGGGCCGGCCGGCCGTCCACAGCTTCCGGTGCGCAGCCCGCACCCTCCGTTTCGCTGACCGATGTCCAAGGAGAGACCCATGGCACCCACCCCTGAGCAGTCCGTCATCATCGTCGGAGCAGGGCCCACCGGACTGGCGCTGGCCTGTGAACTGGCCGCCGCCGGAGTCGCCTGCACCGTCCTGGAGCGCCGTACGGCGCCGTCCACGCAGTCCCGTGCCATGGGGGTGTACTCCAGGACGATGGAGGTGCTCGACCTGCGCGGGCACGCCGACTCCCTCACCGCGGTGGGCCGGCCGGTCGGCCGGATGCTGCCCGCGCCGGGCGCGGCGATCGACTTCACCGCGATCGACAGCCCCTTCCCGGCGCTGTACGTGCTCCCGCAGAGCCGCACCGAGGAGGCGCTCCAGCAGCGCGCGATCGACCTCGGGGTCATCGTGCAGCGCGGTGCCGAGGTCTTCGGACTTGAGCAGGACGCCACCGGGGTACGGCTGCATGTGCGTACCGAGTCCGGCGAGTGGGAGGAGAGCGCCGACTACGTCGTGGGCTGCGACGGCGCGCACAGCGCGGTGCGCGAGCTGTCCGGGATCGCCTTCCGCGGCCGTACGTACGACATCGCGCCGATCCTCGCGGACGTGTACCTGGAGACCCCGCCGCCGGACGATGTGACGATCCTGTCCGGGGGTGGCGCGATGATGGTGTCCGTGCCGTTCGGGGACGGGCTGTACCGGGTCGCGGTGGGGCACCGCGACCACCCGTGGACGCGGGACGAGGTGACGCTGGAGGAGCTGGCCGAGCGGCTGAAGCAGGTGCTCGGCTTCGACCCGAAGCCGCACGATCCGCAGTGGCTGGCCCGGTTCAAGATCCACCAGCGGCTCGCCGACCAGTACCGCACCGGCCGGGTGCTGCTGGCGGGCGACGCGGCGCATCTGCACTCGCCGCTGGGCGGGCAGGGCCTGAACCTCGGTATCCAGGATGCCGTCAACCTCGGCTGGAAGCTGGCCGCGACGCTTCAGGGCTGGGCGCCGGCCGGGCTGCTCGACACCTACCAGAGCGAGCGCCGGCCGCAGGCGCAGAAGATCCTGAAGGCCACCGACCACGCCACCCGGATGGCGACCCACCCCTCGCCGGTGGTGTCGGGGCTGCGCCGGATGGTGCTGGCACGGCTCCTCGGGCGGCGCAGGATCCAGAAGTTCGCCGGCGAGGCGCTGTCCGGACTGCGGGCCGGTTACGCCGGCCGCGGCCGCCCGGCCCTGCTCGGCGGCGCCCGGCTGCGCGCCGGACAGCGCGTGCCGGACCTGGCGGTTCCGCAGGCGGACGGAGCACCGGTACGGCTGTACGAGCTGATGCGCGACGGCCGGTTCCTGCTGCTCGACCTGCACGGCGACGGCGGGGCCGCCGCGGTCGCGGATGCCTGGGGCTCCCGGGTGTGCCCGGTCCGGGTCGACGGTTCGGTACCCCAACTCTCGGGGCTCAGCGCCGTATTGGTCCGTCCGGACGGCTACGCTGCGTGGGTGGACAGCACGTCGTCGACCACGGGCCGCGAAGGGCGCGTACGGCAGGCCCTGCACCGCTGGTGCGGTACCGAGGGCCCGACCCCGCAGCGCCACCCGGCCCCCACCGCCGGGACCGCGGCCCCCGCCCGGCAGGGCCGGCAGGCACACGCCGAGGCCCCCGACACGGAACCGGCCCCCGCCGACCGCACGTGACAAGAGGACACCGTGGAGGACCACCCCCGTCCGGCCGACCCCCTCGAACCACCTCCCGCGCGGCGCGTCGTCGTCGCGCGGGAGCTTGCGCGGACCACTTGCGCGGACCAGATGCAGAAAGGCACGTCGCCATGGCACAGCAGCTGATGTCGGCGCGCTCCCAGCGGACCCGCGAGGCCATACTGCGGGCGGCCCGGATGCACTTCGCGGCCGACGGGTACCAGCGGTCGACGATAAGAGCCATCGCGGCCACGGCCTCCATCGACCCGTCCATGGTCATGCGCTACTTCGGCAGCAAGGAACAGCTCTTCGACGCGGCGCTCGACGTCGACCTGCATCTGCCGGACCTCACGGGCACGCCCGCGGAACAGCTCCCGCGGGCGCTGATCACGCACTTCCTCGCACCGTGGGAGGACGACCTCGACGAGGGCTCGATGCGGCTGCTGCTGCGCTGCGCGGCGACCAACGAGCGGGCGGCGGAGCATCTTCGGCAGATGCTGCACGAGCAGTTCACCAGCAGTCTGCGCGGCGCCCTCGGCGCGGAGCGCGCGGCCGCGTGCAGCGGGATACTCGCGGCGCAGCTGCTGGGGGTGGCGTTCACCCGGTACGTGTTACGACTGCGGCCGATCGCCGATCTTCCCGTTGCGGCGCTGGCGGATCTGGTGGCGCCGTCGCTGCGGACGGTATTGGCCGCGGGAGGAACGATGTGAGTAAGGAAGAACCCAAGACTCCGCATGTCCATGGCCTGGAGGTGTCACGCCTGCTAAGATATTTTCACGGTACAGTGAATTACTTGTTCCGGCATTCCTCATCCAAAGTGCAGTGATCTCATGAAACCCAGGCGCACAGACGGTTCCGCTTCTACGTCCGGGAGGTCCGACAAGGCCGACTCGACCGACGTTCCGCCGGCCCGGCGGAGCCGTCCGAAGCGCGCCCGCAGCGGGCGCCGCCCAGGAGAGAGCGGCACTCGCGACCAGATCCTCGAAGCGGCGCTCCATCTGTTCTCCGACCGCGGTTACGCCCGGACCACCATCCGCGCGATCGCCGAGGACGCCCAGGTGGACCCCGCGCTCGTGCACCACTTCTTCACCAACAAGGAGGGGGTTTTCGACGCCGCGGTCAACTCCTCCTTCAGTGTCTCGACGACCTTCGACGAGACGCCGATCGGCGACACGTCCACCTCCCAGGCGGCCTGGCTCGCGCAGACGTACTTCTCCTTCTGGGAGAACGAGAAGACGCGCTACGCCATGACCGCCGTCTACCGCGCGGGCATGGCCGACAGCGCCACCTCGGACCTGCTCCGGGCCCGTATCGAGGCGAGCTCCAAGTCCTGGGCGAACGCCTCCGGTTACCGGGACCTGCCCGACGCCGAGACCCGTACGGCGCTGGCCGCCGGGCATCTCGCCGGGCTGGCCATCATGCGCTACGTCCTGCAGATCCAGCCGCTGGCCGGCATGGAGTTCGCCGAGTTCATGGCCTGGGTGGTGCCGGCGCTTGAGCAGCGTCTGTCCCCCGCGCTGCAGCCCCGTACGTCCCACGAGGACGAGACGGACTGATCCCTGCCCCGCCCCGCCCCGGCGCCTTCGCCGGACAGCCGCAGCGGACGGCCCTGGGACAGGGCCGTCCGCCCGGATCGACTGCGCGGCTGCACGGCGGGAGCAGCGGCGCCGGATCCGCCGGGATGACGTCAGGTCAGACGCCGTTGCGCCAGATCGTCTTCACGGCCATCAGACACACCCCGGGACCCACCCCGAGCATGAGACCGCGCGCCCCCGGCTCCGGCCGCTTGGCGAAGGTCCGCTCCATGACCTCCAGCACCGACACGGATCCCAGGTTGCCCAGTTCGCGCAGGGAGTCGCGGGCCAGTCCGAACATCTCCGACGGACAGTCGAGTCCGTCGGAGAGACAGTCCAGGATGCGGGGGCTTCCGGTGTGCGAGACGAGGAACTCCGGGGCGCCGTCGGTGCCGGCGGGCGCGGTCGCCTTGAGCCATTCCCTCAGACCCGGCAGTAGACCGCCGACCACCTCGGCCAGGCGCGGGGAGTTGTGGGCGTGCAGTCCGTCGTCCTCGGTACGGCCGCCGACGATGTCCTTGCCGCTGACGTCCAGGAACTCCCAGGAGCCCACGATCTCCATGTGCGGGCCGTTCACCCGCTCCCGGACCACACAGGCGCCGCCCGCGTCACCGAGGATGGCCTTGAAGATCATCCCGTCCATGCCGGCGTCGCCGGGGTGCAGATAGTGGCTGAAGGCGTCCGCGCACACCACCAGCACGATGGCGTCCGGGCGGGCCTTCACCAGCTCGGCGGCCGTGGAGACGGCGAACACGCCTCCGACGCAGCCCATCTGGGTCACCGGGATGCGCCGGACCGACGGCGGCAGACCGAGCCGCTCCATCAGCAGGACGTCGAGCCCCGGCATGCTGTGTCCGGTGGCACTGGAGACGACCAGGGCGGTGACGTCCTCCGGCCGCAGCCCGGCCTCCCGCAGAGCCGCGCGTCCGGCGCGCTCCGCGATGGCGAGTGAGTCCCGCAGATGCTCGCGGGTGCGCTCGTAGAGCGGGGCGTCGATGTTGAACTGCTCTTCCAGCGGGCGGGTGTACCAGCGCGTGCGGACCGTGGAGCGCCGGATGACCCGCTGGACGACGTTCATCCGTGGGTGGTTCGGATACAACTCGACGATGCGTTCGATGAGTTCGTCGGTGGTCACCTGGTAGCGGGGAAGTGCGACAACGGGTGCAGTGACGACGGGCACGACGTCTCCAAAGCGGTGGGAAGCCAGCGGATGAAGGAGGCACTGGTCACGTCCGGCCCGGCGGTCGGGCGCTCGAACGGCGTCGCAGTCGCCGTTCACTGGCTCTTGCCATGGAAATCTGCGCATGCCGAACACTCCCCCCGGTGTCTGACGGTGCTGTCCTTCGCGGGCGCCCGAAGGGCGCGTCTCGCCGAGCATGCGCACGACAAAAGGGCGCACACAGCGGCACACGGCGATGCAGAAACGTATATGCAGAGGCTCCCCGACTTCCGGACTTTCCCGGGTCCGCCTCTGAACTTGAAGGTACGAGAGCGGAGTTGACTACAACTAGAGCGAAATTCAACGCGCATGGAATTCAATCCGGGAGGACAGCCGAGACACCGGCCACCGGGATCACACCGAGAAAGGGCCGACCGCCATGCACGCACCACCGCACTACGCGGACCCCGACCCCTGGACCGAACGCGCTGCCTGCCGCGATACCGACCCCGAGACCTTCTTCCCGCTCCCCGGAGCCTCCGGCGGCGTCGACCGGGAGGCCGTCGCCAAACGCCTGTGCGGCCGCTGCCCGGTGGCCCGGGAGTGTCTGCGCGAGGCCCTGCTGCGCGACGAGGGCGCCGGGATCTGGGGCGGGTTCAACGCGCGGGAACGGCGTGAGCTGCTGCGCATCGCGAGCACACTGGAGTCGACGGCCGCGGAGCTGGCCGGGTATCTGGCGAGTGGCGGACGCAGGCTGAGCGCGACGCCCCGGGAACGGCCCGCGTACGTGTGGTACCTGCGCCGCCACGGCTGGACCCCGCGCCGTATCGCGGGCGCCCTCGGCGTCAGCTTCGGACAGGTCCAACAGGCGTGGCAGCTCGCCGAGTTGGCGGCCTCGTGCACCCGCGGCCCGGTGAGCGGCATGCCCAATCCCCGGGCGCCGAGAAAGCGGGTACGGCGGACCGGCGGCGATGAGCGGGGGGTGGTCGGCGTCGAACGCCCCGAGATACGCGGCGGCGTGGCGGCCCTGGGCCGGACGCCGCTGCCCGGGTACGGAAACCGCGGCGCGGCCCCGAAGCGACCTCAACTTCCGGCGGGCGGGGGGCATCCGGCGGGGCCGGTGCCGGCGGATCGGCGGCGGGTGCCGCTTGCGGGTGACGGGCGGGGGGTGGGCGGGGGCCGTACGCAGGTGCCGCTGCCGGCTGACCGGCGGGGGGTGCGCGGCGGCCGTACGCAGGTGCCCCTTGCTGCGGACAGGCGGGGGGTGGGCGGCGGCCGTACGCCGGTGCCGCTGCCGGCTGACCGGCGGGGGGTGGGCGGCGGCCGTACGCCGGTGCCGCTGCCGGCTGACCGGCGGGGGGTGGGCGGCGGCCGTACGCAGGTGCCGCTGCCGGCTGACCGGCGGGGGGTGGGCGGCGGCCGTACGCAGGTGCCCCTTGCCGCGGACAGGCGGGGGGCGGGCAGTACGCAGGTGCCCCTTGCCGCGGACGGGCAGGGGGTGGGCGGTAGCCGTTCGCCGGAGCCGCTAGGTTCTCGTGGGCGGCGGGTGCAGGGGGGCGAGCGGGTCCCGGAGCGGTCCCAAGTGGCGCCCGGGGCGGGGCCGTTGGCCAGGGACCGTGAGCGGGTGCCGTTCACCGCCGTACCGCCCCGTGGCCCGGGCCCCGTCCCCGCCGACCGCACCCGGGTCCGCCTGGCCCCCATGGCACGGCGACTGCCCACCGGCCCCCGAGTCACCCTCACCAGCAGCAGCGCGCGCACCTTCGTGGCGCCCGGCAGTCCCCGGATCACCATCACCATCAGGCCCGTTCCGGGGACCGTTGTCAGCAGGCGAGGGGTGTCATGAGTGCCATGAGGACGGCGCAGGACCGGCGGCTCGCCGGGACCGTCATCACGGAGGACGGCGCCGAGATCGTCCTGTACGCGCATGGGTCCCCGGATGCCGAGGCCACCGTCGTGCTGTCGCACGGGTGGACCATGTCGGCGCTCGAATGGCGGCCGCACATCGAGGCGTTGACACGGCCCCGGCCCGGGTTCCCCGCACTGCGGGCGGTCAGTTACGACCAGCGCGGGCACGGCCGGTCCACGCGGGGGCAGGCGCCGTTGGACATGGCGTTGCTCGGCCGGGACCTGGATCTCGTACTACAGAGGGCGACCGCGCCCGAGGACGGGCCCGTGCTGCTCGTCGGCCACTCCATGGGCGGGATGGCCGTACAGCAACTCGCCGCCACCCGGCCCGAGTTGTTCGGGCCCTGGGTGTCCGGGGCCGCCCTGTTCTCGACCTGCGTGGAAGATGTGGGCGCGGTCCCCTTCGTACCCCAGGACCGCGCCGCGCAGCGGCGGGCGCAGGCCGAACGGATGGTCGCCGACGGCCTGTTGCGCTCGCCGGGCTGGGCGAAGGCCGTGCACCGGCTGCTCACCGGGCCGCTGTCCCACCCCTCGACCGCCCCGATCTGGCACGCACTGTTCGGGCGGGGCCCGGGGACCGACCTCGTCCGGGCCGACGCGCACGCGCTGCGCGCCATCCCGCCGCTGACCGTCGCCGAGTTCTTCGCCGCGCTCACCACCCACGACTGCGCGGGGCGCCTCGGCGCGCTCGGCCGGGTGCCGACCCGGATCCTCGTCGGCGCCCTGGACAGCTACACACCACCCGCCCAGGCCGTGCGCCTGGCCGACGACATCCCGGGGGCGACCCTGTACACCGTGCCGAAACAGGGCCATGACCTGCCGTACGAGCGCCCCGTGCTGGTCGTGGAGACCGTGCACGCGCTCTTGCGCGACCTACGAGACCGGCGCGAGTCCGCCCCGAGTGAGCCTCGGGAACTCGCCCTCGGAACGGGAGCGGAACGATGACCGGGTCCCCGAACACCGCCGCGCAGGGCCTGCGCCCCGATGTGCTGAAGGCGCGGCGGATCGTGGTGAAGGTGGGTTCGTCGTCGCTGACGACCGCGGTCGGCGGTCTGGACTCGGACCGCGTGGACGCCCTCGTCGACGTCCTCGCGCGCACCCGCGCCACCGGCACCGAGATCGTGCTCGTCTCCTCGGGCGCCATCGCCGCCGGTCTCGCCCCGCTGGGCCTGGCCGAGCGGCCGCAGGACCTGGCCGGGCAGCAGGCGGCGGCCTGTGTGGGCCAGGGCCTGCTGGTGGCCCGCTACACCGCCTCCTTCGCCCGCTACGGCCTGCGCGTCGGCCAGGTCCTGCTGACCGCCGACGACATCGGTCGCCGCGCCCAGTACCGCAACGCCTACCGCGCCCTGACCAAGGTGCTGTCCATGGGCGCGGTGCCGATCGTCAACGAGAACGACACGGTGGCGACCTCGGAGATCCGCTTCGGCGACAACGACCGCCTGGCCGCGCTGGTCTCCCACCTCGTCCGCGCCGACCTGCTGGTGCTGCTGTCCGACATCGACGGCCTGTACGACGGCGACCCCCGGCGCCCGGGGGCACAGCGCCTCAAGGACGTCTACGGCCAACAGGACCTGGCCGACGTCGAGTTGGGCGGGGCGGGATCGGGCGTCGGCACCGGCGGAATGAAGACCAAGGTGGAGGCGGCGCGGATCGCGACCGGGGCGGGCGTCCCGGTGGTCCTCACCGCCGCCCGGCACGCCGCCGACGCGCTGGCCGGGCGGGAGACCGGCACGCTCTTCCACCGCACCGGGGACCGCAACTCCGACCACCTGCTGTGGCTGGAGCACGCCAGCAGCCCGCGCGGCACGGTCCAGCTCACCGCGGACGCGGTCAACGCCCTCGTACAGGGCCGTGGCGCGCTGCCCGCGACGGGGGTGACCCGTGTCGCGGGTCAGTTCGTGGCGGGCGATCCGGTGGAACTCCTCGACGAGGAGGGCCGTGTGGTCGCCCGCGGCCTTGCCTCGCTCGCCTTCCAGGAACTGTCGCTGCTGCGCGGCCGTTCGGGCCGGGAGGTGGTGCACCAGGACGACCTGGTCCTGCTCCCGGCCGCCGCCCGCGCCTGGCCCCCGTCGCAACTGCGCCGACAGGTGAGCGTACGGGTGCTGCCCGCCCGCGAGTTCGCGGCGCGGGACGCGGGCGGGCCCGGGTTCTGAGGGGTGGCCACAGGGCGGCGCCCGTCGTGGATTCCGACGGGCGCCGCCCTGTGGGTACTGCTTGCCGGTCAGTCGATACTGCGCACGATGTGGAACTCGCCGGGGTCGTTGTCCACTCCGGCCAGGCCCAGCGGTGGCGCCGGAACCGAGCGCCGGCGAACCCTCCGTACGTCGTCCCGGTACACGAGCCGGCCCGCCGGCTTCGTCTTCGTGATGATGCGTATCTGCATGAACGGACCTCCCGTCCAGGGCAGCGGGGCGGCGGTTCCGCCCCTGGTGTGCCCGTCGCCCACCAGGACGTACTTGGTGGTGGTCAACGCGGTCAGCCCCATGGGGCCGCGCGCGTGCAACTTCTGGGTGGGGACGCCGAGTTCGGTGCCGAGACCGAGCTCGCCGCCGTCGGCGAACCGGGTGGAGGCGTTGACGGCGACCACCGCGGTGTCCAGCGAGCCGGCGAACCGGCGTACGGTGCCGGCGAGCGAGTCGAGTTGCTCACGAGTGAGGGTCAACCGGTCCAGCACGGACGCGGAGAGCCCGAGGTCGCGGGCGGCGGCGACATCGCGCTGATTGGCGGCGAGGATGTCGGCGGGGTCGACGGTGAGCCGCCGCGCGATGGCGAGCAGCGCGGCGTTCCGTACGTCACCGGAGGTACCGGCAAGCAGCCGGGCGGCGGCGCGGGAGGCACGGGCAGCGCCGCGTACGTCCCCTTCCGTCACCGCCGGCGCGGGGACGCCGACGGACACATCGGCGGTCATCCCTCACCGCCGTCCCCCACCACCACGTCCACCTGCTCCCCGGCCGGCGGCGCGGGCACGGTCCCCGACAACTCGGCCAACATCACCCAGGCCAGCGCCTCGGCCTCCTCCGCGGCAACGGTGAGACCAGAACCAGTGCTGCTCATACGAACTCCCTGTGGTGTACGACTGCCGCCACAACGCACGGCAAAAGCAACTCAACAACTGGTGAACTCACCTCGGACGAGCCTTACACGAGCCATCAACCGGAACAAGGGCGGTGGATCCGGGGCGCGAGGGGGGCTGGGGTGGGGCTTGAGTGGGGCTGTATGGGGGGGCCGGGGGTGATGGGCGGGCTTCGCAGTGGCAGGGGAGGTAGCGCGGCATCGCGGATGTCGGGCTGATCTTCGCAGCTGCCCGCGGCCGCCGACGGCGGATCCGCCCCGGAGGGGCCACCCGCGACCGACCACGATGGCCGCACGGGTGCTGCGGGTGGGAACACGAAACGGCCGAAGGCGCAGCCGAGGCCGTATCTACCGTCGCGACTCCGACGCCCCCACCACCACCGCCCCCGACCTCCGCAGCCGTATCCCCCGGAAATGCCCCCCAGGCGCCGCCACTTGAGGCCGAGACCCCTCCGGCGCCCCGTCCGTCTCCGCACGAGCCAGGACGAACACCCCCCGCCCCGCGGCCATCGCGGCGACAAGACCGGCAACCACCGTCACCAGCCCCGTCGAGTACCGATCCCCCAGCACCACCACCCCGATCACCACGGCGAACACCGGATTCACCAACGTCACCATGGCAAGCGGAGCCTCCAGCCCACCCCGGTAAGCGAGTTGGCACAGCAACAAGCCCGCCGGCGCGAGAAACAGCACCCCACCCGCGACGAGCACAGCCGACGCCAAGGTCCCAGAACCCGCACCGGTCACCTGAAGCACCGCCGTCTGCGCCAGCGCACTCGCCGCCGCAAAGGCAACCCCCGCAGCAGCCGCGTACGAAAGACTCGCCACCGTCACTCCCCGAGAGACCGCCGCCGCCACAACCGGCACCCCCATCGCCACCCCGGTCAGCACCGCCACCCCGACCAGTTCCCCCGCATCCAGCGTCCGGCTCTCCCCCGCGGACGGCACCAGCGCGAGCAGCCCCACCACCCCCGCCACCGTCAGCCCCGTCCCCGACCACTGCGCCGACGTCATCCGCTGCCGCAGCACACCCGACGACGACAACGGCGCCGCGACCAGGGTCAGCACCCCGAGCATCTGCACGGCGACCAGCGAGCCGTACCGCAGCGCGGCCGTATGCAGCACGGCCCCCAACGCGTTCAGCAGCACCGAGACCCACCACGCCCCCGACCGCCGCAGCCCGATCCCGTGTGGCCCGGCGGCCCGAAGGGCAGCCATCCGCTGCGCAACCGCCGCCGCCGCGTACGCCAGCGCGGATGTCGTACCGAGCACCAGAACCGAGAACACGGTGGGACGTCCTTTCACCGCGCCGGGCACGGAGCAAGATATTTCATTCTCTGTTGAAGTCTACGGACGCTGAATTAATCCCCGCAACCGGCACCGACGGGCACCCGAACGCAGGGCCACAGGAGTTCGAGACGGACTCCATCCGACGTCCACGGGGATTCCTGCCGCGGCACCTACCCTCACCGCACTCACCAGCCCGGCAACGCCACCTGGACCACGGAGAGTCGCTCATGACGTACGTCATCGCCCAGCCCTGCGTCGACCTCAAGGACAAGGCCTGCGTCGACGAGTGCCCCGTCGACTGCATCTACGAAGGCCAGCGGAAGATGTACATCAACCCCGACGAATGCGTCGACTGCGGCGCCTGCGAGCCCGTCTGCCCGGTCGAGGCGATCTTCTTCGAGGACGACGTCCCCGGTGAGTGGGCGGACTTCCGCCGGGCCGACACGGAGTTCTTCGCCGAGCTCGGCTCCCCGGGCGGCGCCGCCAACCTCGGCCCCGTCGACTCCGACCACGCCGTCGTCGCCGAACTGCCGGTGTCGGCCAAGCCGTGACGAACGGGTGAGTTCGTCGTCTGTTCACACGACCCTCGTTGACGTACGCCCGTCACGTCCATAGCTTCGTGCCCGCCTGACATCACGTCAGCAAAGGCTTCGCGGAGGAGAGGGGCGGGACGTGCGGCTGAGTCTTCGGGGCGCGGGGGTCGTGTGCGCGCTGATCGCGGGTCTGCTGCCCGTGTCGGCCGCGACCGCCTCCGCGACGACCGCGGCCGAACCGCTCCCCCTGGAGCGGCTCTTCGACAACACCGCGGTCAGCGAGGACTCCCGCCCCGGCGAGGCGGACTTCGACGGCTCCGGCGCCTCCCTGTCGGCCCGGGACCTGGCCGCCGCCGGCTGGAGCCCCGGCCGCGCGCTCACCGTGCAGGGCGCCCGCCTCACCTGGCCGGACCGCCCCGCGGGCGAGCCCGACAACGTCCTCGCCGACGGACAGAACATCCGTGTCCCCGGCCGCGGTGACGCCCTCGCCTTCCTCGTCACCGGCACCACCGGCGAGGAGGTCACCGGCTCCGGCACGGTCGCATACGCGAACGGCACCCGCACCCCGTACCGGCTGACCGCCCCCGACTGGCGCACCGGACCGCTCGCCACCAAGGCGCTGGCCCTCCCCCACGTCAACACGCCGGACGGCCAACTACCCGAGCGAGCCCGGCTGTACGTGGTGACGGTGCCGCTCGCGGCGGACCGCGAGGTGACCTCGGTACAGCTGCCGCGCGCGGCCGGACTCCATGTGTTCGCGGTGTCGGTGCGCACCGTCACCCTCGGATGGACCGGCAGTTGGGGCACGGCGACCGGCGGCTACGCGGCCGTGGGCCCGTGGACCGACCGGACGCTGCGTCTTGTGGTGTACACCTCTGCGGGCGGGCCACGGGTCCGCGTCCGGTTCGACAACACCTTCGCGGCGGCGCCGGTCCGGATCGGGAGTGCCACGGTGGCGGTCCAGGCGTCCGGCGCCACACCGCAGGGCACACCGGTGCCGCTGTCCTTCGGCGGCGCCCCTGGCACCGAGATCCCGGCGGGCGCGCAGGTGTTCAGCGACCCGCTGGGCTTCCCGGTGCCCGCGGACACGAACCTGCTCGTCAGCTTCCATCTGCCCGGCACGGTCGCGGCGGCACCGGTGCACCGGCTCGCGCAGCAGCGGTCGTATGTGAGTGAGCCGGGTGACCACTCGGCCGACGGCTCGGCCACGGCGTACACCTCGACGTTGACGAGCTGGCCGCTGCTCGCCGGCGTGGATGTGAGCGGCGGACCCGGGTCGGTGGTGCTGCTCGGGGACTCGATCACCGACGGGGACAAGTCCACGCTCGACGCGAACCGGCGCTGGCCGAATGTGCTGGCCTCCCGGCTGCTCGGCCAGGACGAGGTCCCGCGCTACGGCGTGCTCAACCAGGGAGTCTCCGGCAACCGTGTGGTCGCCGACCGCTACCCCGGTGACGGGGTCTCCACCGACACGGCCGGGGTGAACGCCCTCAACCGCTTCGACCGGGATGTCCTCGCCCAGCCGTCGGTGCGTACGGCGGTGGTGTTCGAGGGCGTCAACGACGTGCGCTGGGGCGCGACGGCGGAGCAGGTGATCGAGGGGCTGCGTCAACTCGCGGACCGGGGGCACGCGCGCGGGCTGCGGATGCTGGCCGCGACGATCGTGCCGTGCGAGGGCGAGGCACGGTGCACGGCCGCCGCCGACGCGGAGCGGGTCGAGGTGAACGCCTGGATCCGGGCCACGGGGGTCTTCGACGGCGTCCTGGACTTCGACGCGGCCCTGCGCGACCCCGCGCGCCCCTCGCGCATTCTTCCGGAGTACGACAGCGGCGACCATCTGCATCCCGGCGACGCGGGTCTCGCCGCGCTGGCCGCGTCGGTGGATCTGCGGGCCTTGATGCCGTGAACCGGTGAAGGGCTACACGTCCAGGTCCACCACTACCGGCGCATGGTCCGACGCGCCCTTGCCCTTGCGCTCCTCGCGGTCCACGTACGCGTCCTTGACGGCCGTCGCGAACGGCTCGTTGCCATAGACGAGGTCGATGCGCATGCCGCGGTTCTTCGGGAAGCAGAGCTGGCGGTAGTCCCAGTACGTGAAGGGGTGGTCGTACTTGAGGGGCCGGGGGACCACGTCCGACAGGCCCGCCTCGCACAGGGAGGCGAGGGCGGCGCGCTCGGCGGGGGTGACATGGGTCAGGCCCTCGAAGGCGGCCACGTCGTAGACGTCGTCGTCCGTCGGCGCCACGTTGTAGTCGCCCATCACCGCGAACGGGCGGCTGCCGCCCGCGTCGCCCGCGACGGCCGCCTTCAGGGCCTCGAACCACTGGAGCTTGTAGGCGTAGTGGGGGTGGTCCACCTCACGGCCGTTCGGCACGTACACCGACCAGACGCGGACCGGGCCGCAGGTCGCGGAGATGGCGCGGGGCTCGACCGAGCCGTCGTAGCCGGGGTCGCCGGGCAGGCCCTTGACGACGTCCTCGATCCCTATGCGGGAGAGCACCGCCACGCCGTTCCACCGGCCGGTCGCGTGGACCGCCGACTCATAGCCCAGTTCGCGCAGCTGCTCGGCCGGGAAGGCGCCCTCGGCGACCTTGGCCTCCTGGAGGCAGAGCACGTCGGTGCCGCTGCTCTCCAGCCAGGCCAGGAGCCTCGGCAGGCGGGCGGTGATCGAGTTCACGTTCCAGGTCGCGATGCGCATGCCTGACAACCTACCGGGCGGCACTGACAATCAGACAGCCGCGCTCTGGCCGGGCGCCAGCCGCAGGTGCTCGGCGCCGCCGAGGGCGCCGATCTGGTTGTCGTAGATCGGCCGGGCGAGGTCGGTGAGCAGGGCGTCGTGGATGTCGTAGGCGCGCTGCGGTTCGACCTCACGGACGTACTCGATGACCTCGGAGATCTTGTTCCAGGGGGCCATGACCGGGAGCATCAGCGTCTCGACCGGGTGGTCGGGGACGGTGAGGGCGTCGCCGGGGTGGAAGACGCGGCCGCCGTCGACGAGGTAGCCGACGTTGGTGATGCGCGGGATGTCCGGGTGGATGACCGCGTGCAGTTCGCCGTGGACCTGGATGTCGAAGCCCGCGGCGGTGAAGGTGTCGCCGTGGCCGACGGTGTGCACCCGGCCAGGGAAGGCGGCCGAGATCTTCTCCGCGACCGACTTGAGGGTCCAGATCTCGGCGGCCGGGTTGGCCTCCATCGCGGTGCGCAGCCGCTCTTCGTTGAAGTGGTCGGGGTGCTCGTGCGTGACGAGGATCGCGTCCGCGCCGAGCGCGGCGTCCTCCTCGCTGAAGCCTCCGGGGTCGAGGACGAGCGTGCGCCCGTCCTTCTCCAGACGGACGCAGGCGTGCGACTTCTTCGTGAACCTCATGGCACCATCCTGCCCCCGCGCGGCGGCACAGGAGGCTCACTCGGTGGGCGTGGTCTCCTCGCGGATGACCTGCTGCGCCACCGTGAACGCGCTGTTCGCCGCCGGTACGCCGCAGTAGACCGCGGCCTGGAGCAGCACTTCCTTGATCTCGGTCGGGGTCAGGCCGTTGCGCAGGGCGGCGCGGACGTGGAAGGCGAGCTCCTCCAGGTGGCCGCCGGCGACCAGGGCGGTGAGGGTGACGCAGCTGCGCGAGCGCCGGTCGAGGCCGGGGCGGTCCCAGATCTCGCCCCAGGCGTAGCGGGTGACGAACTCCTGGAAGTCGCCCGAGAACTCGTCGGCCTGCGCCAGCGCCCGGTCGACATGCGCGTCGCCGAGCACCTCGCGGCGCACCTTGATCCCGGCGTCGTACGGATCGGGCCGTCCGCCCGGCATCGGGGCGGGGACCGCGGCCGGGGCGATCTCGGCGATGGGCGCGGGTCCCGGGGGCGCGACCGGCGCCGGAGCGGTGAGGACCGGCTTCACGGGGGCCGCGGGGATGGCGACCTGGCCGGTGGCCGAGCCGTAGGCGGGCTGCCAGGCCGTGGAGAAGTGTCTGACGAGCAGATCGGTGACGGCGGCGGGCTGCTCCACCGGTACGAGGTGGGAGGCGCCGGGGACCACGGCGAGCCGGGCGTCGGGGATGCCGGCGACCAGGGTGCGGGCCTCGGCGGGGCCGGTGACCTGATCCTCGGAGCCGACCAGGACGAGGGTGGGCACGCCGACGCTGTTGAGCTCGGTGCGCACGTCGAAGGAGGCCAGCGCCTCGCAGGCGCTGATGTAACAGCCGGGGTCGGTGGTGCGCACCATCTGCACGGCCCAGTCGGTGATGGCGGGCTGGGCGGCGGCGAAGCCATGGGTGAACCAGCGCTCGGGCGAGCTGCGGGCGATGGGGTCGAGGCCGTTCGTCCGGACGATCACCCCGCGCTGCCGGAACTCGTCGGCCGTGCCGAAGCGGGGCGAGGCGGCGATCAGGGCGAGCGAGGCAAGCCGCTCCGGGCGGCGCAGGGCCAGCTCCACGCCGATCGCGCCGCCGAGCGCACAGCCGGCGTAGCCGAAGCGCTGCACTCCGAGGCCGTCCAGCGTGGCGAGCAGCCGCGCGGCCAGCTCGGCGACCGAGCCCGCGGGGTACGCCGGGGCGCCGCCGTGCCCCGGCAGGTCGAACCGGAAGACCCGCCACTGCTGCGTCAGCTCGGGAACCTGGCGGTCCCACATGTGCCATGTAGTAGCGAGAGAGTTCCCAAGAATCAGAACCGGGGCGTCTTCCGGCCCGTCAAAGCGGTATTGCAGGGTGTTCGTCGTCGTCGCGCTCACCCACTCACGCTCCCACATCTCACATTCTCCTCGTGAGCGGGGGCAGCGCCACTGGCCAAACCTCCCCACGCATCCGCCGCCGGACGCAAATCCTCCACACCGGGCTTCACGTACCAACGCTGTGTGGTCTCTACGTTGGTGTGCCCCGCCCACCGGGCAAGGAGGTGGGGCGGCACCCCGTTGTTCGCGAGGTAGGTGAAACAACTCGCGCGAGCGTCGTACAAGCGGACTCGCCGCAGCGCGTTCTCACTCATGACCTTGTACGCCCGTTCCCGCAGCTGCCGTCCGTTGAGCACCCCGCCGAGTTCGTCCACGACGATGTACCCACTGGCTTCGTACCGCTCCCCGGCCGCCCGCCTCTCAGCCATCTGCACGGCCTGGAAACGCGTCAGCGCCCCCCTGACCAGATCCGGCAGGGGAAGCTCCCGCTCCCCTGCAAGTGACTTCGTGTCCTTCTCCACCACGGTCTTGTTCCCCATCAACGTCCGGGTGTTGGCGATGGTCAGCATGGCCCTTTCCAGGTCGACGTCGGCCCAGCGCATGCCGCAGATTTCCGCCGGCCTCAGGCCCATCAGGGAGAAGAGAAACGGGGCGTACAGGCGGTCGTCCTCGACCGCGCGCACGAAGGCATGGACCTCCTCGACATTCCAGGGCGGCACCAACGTCCTGGTCTTGCGCTCCGCCTTGCGTACCTTCCGAGGGATCGTCACCCCCTGGGCGACGTTCACCTCGACCAACCGCCGCTTCACCGCCCGGTTGAGTGCCTCCTTCAGTCGCGTCAGGGACATCTCGACCGAAGTCACACCCAGGCCCGTGCCCGCCTTGCCACCGCGGGTCCGCCCTTCCCGAAGCGCCCACTGCATCCACGCCTCGACGTGATCCTCGGTGAGTTCTTGAAGCCGAATCTGCCCGAGCTTCCCGCGAACACGGTCCAGGGTCATCCTGTAGCTGTATACGGTGCTCTCTTCCAGGTCTTCCGACTTCTTGGCGAGCCACTGATCGAGCCACTCGTTCACCGTGATCTCATGGGCCGGCACCAACGCCGCGTCATAGCGACGATTTGTGATACGCGCGTACTCGGCCTTCGCCTCGCGCAGCGTGCCGAAGGTCCGAGTCACCTGCTTACGCTTCCCCGTGACGGGGTCGGCCCCAACATCGACCACGAACCGGTACCGGACCTCCCCCTTCGCATTCGGCGGGAGCTTCTTGATCGGAACGGACAGAACCACTCACTCTCCTTGATGGTGCGCACACTCCACATAGCCTGAGGCGCCGCCGCGTGTCAGCAAAAGGCGCCACGGCCATCAGGGCTGCTCCCACCGGCACGCGTGGCCAGGTGCAAAGCAGCACCGAACACCTCAAGGGTCTGCACAATCCCCGGTTTCGGTAACCGGGGATCACCTGCTATGTATCGCCCAGCACAACGACAACCCGCCCCTCACTCCCTGCTTCCGCCTCAGACAGGAGGCCAGGGTCGAAGGGCGGGGATCACACGAACCGCGGAGGCCACCGCCGCGGCAAGAGCGGTATCTCGTCCGATTCGCTGCCCATGAAGTCATCGGCATCACGGCGGTTGCAGACGCCCGGCCCCCGGTTTCCCGCCCTCAAGCCGGAGATCGAGCCCGCCGCTACCAACGGTGCCTCTTCGAAGGGGACCGGCCGTGCATCACCAGCGCAGGAAGCATGATCGCCGTTCGTGTAAAGCGCGCCGCAGAAAAACGGCAGAGCCGGTGGGGGGTGCCAGCGCTCCATCACCTCTCAGGGGAACAAGGCGAGCTGTTCGTCCTCCGGTGCTTGCGCGAGGCCGGGATCCTCTGCGTATTCCGGGTCCAGGTCTGCCGGCTCGGTGTCCATGCCTTCCTCGATCACGCCCAGCGCCGCCGCTACGCGCTGCCCATTGACGTTGCCCGCCGCCTCGGCGGTGGCCAGCTCCTCCAGGGAGGATTCCTCATCCTCAGCCGACTCTGCCTCGGCGACCGTAGGCAGTACGTAGTGCTGGGCGAGGCTCGCGAGGTGCAGGGGCAGGGGGAGGGAGAGTGCGTCCAGGTAGTCGGGGGCTTGGCGCAGCTGGTGCACCGCTAGAGCGAGTGCTTCGGGTGAGTCGCCGGCATCCGCGTGGCAGCCCAGGACTGCGATCTCCACTAGCCCGGGGTTCCAGGCCGGGATGTGTGTATCGATGGTGGGTTTGCCCTTGTTGGGTCCCTGGCGCAGCGGCCGGGGCGCGATTTTGTCAGCCTCGACGGCGGAGTCTCGGAAGGTGCTCGCTTTGGGTGTGGTGCTGTAGAAGACCCGGCCCGAGGAGCGTGCGGCATCTTCGTCCTCCACCCACAGCCCCTGGGGCAGGCCATTCACTTCGCCGGGAGAGGCGTTGCCCCACCATTGCGGGGTCTCCCGCCCTGCTGCCGTACGTACGCGAATCAACCGGAGATCGGGGTCGAGTCCCACCGGCTGCGCGTGCCCGGTCTTGATCAGGTCCCGTTCAGTTCGGCCGTCCTGAAGCCACGGCCAGTGCAGCCGACTGTTCTGCGAATGGGTCAGCAATGCGGTGGGTCGGCCGCGAAGAGAGCGGACCATTTTCTGGAGGTACCGGGCGGTCGCCCTGCGCTGTTCGTCCATGTTCTGCTGCCAGACGCGGTACTTCGAACGCTGCTGCGGTACGGAGGCGACGGCTTCGGTGTCCGTGGGCGTCGCGGTCTCGGTCTCAGTGGGTTCGCTGACCTCCGGGATTTCGGCTGTCTTGACCAGGCCGAGCAGGAACTGGGGGTAGGGAATCCAGCGTCCCGTCCGCTCGTCCCAGCCTGTGACGGCCGCCAGGCCGCTGCCCGGTGCCAGCGGTGTGACCATGACGGCCACCGGGGTGTGGCGGGGCAGTCGGGTGGGGCCGTCCTTGCGCCGCTTGACCATGTACGTGGCGACGTAGCGCAGGTCCTTGGGGATCGCTTCGCCGAGCGTGTGCTCGGGGAGGACACGGACGCCGTACTGGCGCAGAGCGTCTTCCCAGCCCGAATGGACCCGGTGGGAGAGGCTCTTCTCGCTGTTGTAGCCCTTGGCCTTCTTGGGGACGAGTGCGAATTGCGTCAGGACGCCCGCGTCCGCGCAGCCCAGCCGGAGCGCGTATTTGGGGTCGTCCAGACGGTGGGCGAAGTCCTGGCGACGGTCGATCTCTACGAGGGCGAAGCTGGGGTGGAGCGGGTCAGCTCCGTCGTCGGCCAAGAATGCGGCGGCAGTCTTCCGCCGGGCGTTGATACCGGCCTCCAGGGCTTTGCCCCTGGGCCGCGCTGTGGGGTCGATGCCCAGGGTGTCGGTGATTCCTGCCGTGGTGCGCAGGCAGCGGAGGCGGAGAGTGAGTTCCGGGGCCTTCCATTCGAGAGTGACAGGGCTTCCGGGTGCGGCCTGCTCGTATGCGTCCTCGGCAGTGACTGGCTCTGGGCGTCTTCCGTCGCCGTCCAACCCGAGGACGTCGGCGAGGGCATCGATGGCTGCGTCCCGGAACGACGGGCTCTGCCACAGCAGTCTGGCTTCGACGAGGCACCCGGCTCCCGTCCCCTTGATCGCCTCGGCGGGGTCCTGTCCCTGGTTGATCCTGGCTGCCACCGCGAGTGCGGTCCGGCGGGCGCGGGCTTCGCGTTGCGCCTCCGCTTCCTTCTCCGCCGCCTTGGGCTTGGGCCGGGCATTGGCGGGGGCGCTGCTGCCGGCGCTCGCCCGGCTGAGGGAGGGGACCCGGCGTAGCTGCTCGGGCAGCGCCTGTTCGGCCCACTGAACGATCTGTGAACGCTGGTGTGACATTAGGCCGGCACCGATGCCGTGAGCACCCATGTGTGTGCTGTGGACGACAGCGGCGCGGGTACCGTCCCCGTCGCCGATCCACTCCTCGGGTGTGGCGAGCAGGCTGGCGGGGTCGGGGAAGGGACGGTTGAGCGCCAGCCTGCCCAGGATCTGGGCGGGGCCGTTGTTCTTCCAGGCATAGCTCTCGATGCCGCGATCCCAGGTCAGCCGGGCCACGGCGTACCGCTCGCTGGTGGGTGCTCCGGGGAGCCAGGGGATGCCGGGCAATAGGTAGACGGAGGTGTCGCGGCCATACGGCAGCCGCAGTCGCTGCTTCCTCGCGTCGAGGCGAGTTGCCCAGCGGCGTACTCCGGTGTGCAGGTGGAGACGGGGGCGAGGGTCGAAGGGGACAGTGTGTAGCGAAATGTTGATCACGAGGGAGAACCACCACTCGCGCCCCTTGACCACGTGCGAGAGCGGCTGCGAGAGGAGTTCCGCTCCTTGCTGGCGCGGGCCTCGCGGCACGGCCCGAAAGTGCAGGCTGCCGGCGCTGTGCTCGTAGGGCCCCAGGGCGAGGACGCGCCGGGCCAGGGCATCGGTTGCGAGTTGGTATTGCCGGTCACGCGGAGCCGCGGTTCCGCCGTCGGTCGTGGGGCAGCCGAGGAGGTCGACGGTGACGTCCTGCCACTGCGGCGGGCAGGAGCGCAGCGCCGTATGGGTGTCCAGGACCGCCCGGTGATGTGCGGGTTCGGGGCGGAGGTCTTGAAGCCAGGCGCCGCTCAGTCGGTCCAGGGTGTCGCCGGGAAGCGGGTGGGGGGTGTCGGAGGGGGTGTAGAGCCAGAAGTCCTCGGCCAGCTGCTGGGGGTCGCGGGGACGGCCGCGGACGACCAGATCAGGGGCGAGGCTCTGCAGAACTCCGTTGAACCTGGCGACGGGCGCAGCGCGGTAGGGCTCGGCCTCTGGGGGACGCCCTAGGTTGCAGAGGTCCAGAACGCTCTCGTGCCACTGCTCCGCAAAGGTCAGCGCCCGATAACGAGCGGTCCAGGGGGCGGTGTTGGGCTTCAGAAGGTAGGCAGCCCGGCTTGCGTCGCGGTACTTGGCAGCCATGGTCTTTGCAGTCTCCTTGTGGTGGCTCAACAGTCAGTTCGGGCGCTCAGACCGCACAGGGCGTCGTAGAGCGGGTGGTAGAGAGTGCGGACCAAAGCGGGGTCGGCAGGGTCGGCAAACGATTCGGGGGTGGTTTCGTCGTCAAAGTAGGGCGCGAGGACGTCGCGGAGCTTGATGAGCAGGCCGTGGTCGTTGCGTCGGCGTCCGCTGCGGGTCGCCGCCGCGGGCGGGGCCCCGGCCTCGGCGAGTGCGGGTGCGAAGGCCGCGTCGACGAACACCACCCGCGCGGGCACACCGCCGCGCACCAGTCGGCCGATGACCTGCCAGATGGTGACCAGCTGATCCCAGGCGAAGGAGGTCTTCTCCGCGTCGTTGAGCTGGGAGTAGATGTAGCGTCGGGACAGCAGGCGGCGCCACTCCTTGCGAGCCGCGAGGCGGAAGGCGAGCCCGGCGCTGTCCATGTCCGCTGCGTCGGCCACGAGTTTGGCGAAGGTTCCCGCCTCGGCATCCGGCTGGTTGCGGACGAACCTGGTGACCCAGTCGTTGATGGCGAAGACGGCCAGCGACAGGTCGTCGGGGCGCGGGTGGGGACGGGCGAGGAAGAGGACGGTCCCGAAGGCGGCTTTGTGGCTCTGGTTGAGGATGTTGTGGCCGCGCTCGATTGCCATCAGGGGGGCGACCAGGACTTCGGCGTCTTCGTCCTTGGCGAAGGCGGCGAGGTCGCCGCGGCGTACGGCTGAGGCGCCGGTGAAGTCTCCCGTGGCAGTGTCCCCGGGGCCAGCGTGGTCGAGCTCTGCCTTGTCGGAGGCAAGGACGCGAACTTTCCCGCGCCAGCGCGGCATGCGTTCCAGGAGGTCGGCGGCGATCCTGGCGTCCTTGTAGCTGCCGACCAGGAGGAGGGCGCGTCGGCGTTCTCCGTCCTCGATCTGCCGTAGTTCCTGGTCGAGGAGCGAGCTGCTGCCTGGGGCCGACTTGCCGAGCTGGGTGACCATCTGGGCCAGGACCCGTTCACGGGTGTCGAGTCGGGCTCCGGAGAGGGTGAGCGGGGTTCCTTCGCCGTCGTAGAGGAACAGCGTGGTGAACAGGGTTTGCCGGATGGAGTCGACGGCGGCTTGGTGGGGTTTGAGGATCGCCGTGACTGGGGCCATGACGTGTGCGCGGGTCGATGTCCCGGCCCAGCTGGTGCCGGACATGAGCAGGACGTGTGGTCCGGGACGGTCTGCTGCGGGGTCGGCTCCCAGCGCGGGAAGGTGGAGCAAGAGCTCGCGACCGACGCCGGCACAGCGGAAGAAGCGCAGGGTACCGCTGCGGTGCTCGTCGCCGTCCGGGCCTGCCTCCGGATCTTCGGGCAGGTACTGGAATCCAAGGACGTTGCCCATCGGGGCTTCCGGCACCACCGGCGCGTAGTCGAGGGGCGGTCTGCGGGAGAGTTCGTTGTCGGCGGTGTCCAGATGCAGAGCCGCCTCGGCCTGCGGCCACAGGAAGGTGACGCGTTCGAGGCGCTGATGCAGGGCGGCCAGTACCAGGGTGAACTCAAGGCGTCGGGCTTCTCGTTCCAGCCAGGGATCGCTCCCCCAGGTGTCCACGGGATCCCGGGCGGGTTTCCCCGGGCCGGGTGGCTCCTGGCGCAGGGAACCGTCCAGCAGGGGGGACTCGCTGAGCAGTGTGTCGAGCACGGAGCGGACACGTTGGCTGGTCGCTGTCTGGTCGAGGTGGTGCAGGAGAGCTCCGGCACTGCGGATCAGGGCGTCGGCGAGGTCGTCGTGCGGGCCACGATCGCCGAGCGGGTCATCGCGGAAGGCGTCGAACGCCTTGGTGACTTCGCTGCGTCGGATATCCCAGGGCTCCGTGTCCGGGGTCCGCGGCAGGGGTGTGTCACCGTCGGCCTCGTCGTTGGAGTCGTACACCTCGGAGTCGGAGGAGGTCTCCTCGGGGAGGAGACCGGTGGGGCGCGGTCGAGGGTACCACTCGTTGACGAGTTTCTCCTGAAGCGTCCAGGCGCTGAAGTATTCGATGTCCGCCCAGCGGCGCAGGTCATGGTCGGTAATCAGTCGGCGGTAGAGACGGTTGGCGGCGATGTGGACCAGGTCCAGGGAGGCCGACCAGCGTTCGACATCGCGTGCCGAGAGGGGCAGGCGCCCTTGCCGGGCCAGTTCATCGATCTTGTGGATGCCGAGGCGGTCGAGCCAGGAATCCGGGCCGCGCACGATCAGCGTCGCGGACGGGGCGAAGGCGGTGTCGAGCTGCATCTGTACGCGGTCCGCCTCGTCGACGATGATGATGTCGCTGCGTAGGCAGGCCAGTTCAAGGTGCCTGAGGCGTTCGGCGTTGAGGTGGTTGGGGACAGCGCTCTGCAGGAGGCTGGCCGGGTTGGCCACCCAGATCAGGGCATCGACCAGCTCCCGGTCGGGGGCATGGCGGGGGCAAACGCTCCACACCGGACAGCCGTGATCGGACCGCGACATCTCGCTGTCCGCTGCGGGTGTCTCGGACAGGTCGTGCCGGTACACAGGCATCGGGATCTCCCCGGCAGCGGTGGGACCGTGCTTCTTGACCGGGCGCAGTTCCGTGCAGGGGGCGTCGACGTAGCGCAGGGGTTCGGCTGCTTCCAGCCCGCGCTGCGCGTCGAGGACGCACACCGAGCTCAGATCGTCGAAGGCCGGATCATCGTGCTGGAGAAGGGAGACTTGGCCGCGCGCGGCAAGGCGGCGGTGCAGCCGGGACGCGTGCTGCTCACGGGTGGTGCCGCCGATGACGGGAGCAGCCTGCAGGTCCAGGTCGCGGAACTGGCCGACCAGGGTGAGCTGTTCGGCGACGTCACCGACGACCAGAGTGGTGCGCAGCCCTTTGCGCGCGCCCCAGACGGCGATGAGATGCATCAGGGTGCTCTTGCCCGCGCCCACCATACCGACCAGATGGAGCAGGCGGTCCATGCGGAGAACCGTGGTCTCCTCAAAGCGCAGCCCGTCCGCAGACAGGGCATCGAGTTGCAGGTCCTCGAGCCGTCGTACCCAATGGCCACAGGTAAGGCCGCGGGCCGTCTCGGTTTCCTCCATCCAGCGGGCGGTCTCGGCGAGTTCAGCCAGCGGAATGTCCAGGGGACGGCCTGTGGTGTGCGGGACCTGGCTCAGGTCGTGGCCGGTCGCCGGCGGGAAACACAGCCGTTCGGGGATGGCCACGGAGGCTGGCCGGTGCCGCTCGGTGAACCGGGCCTGGCCCGCCGGGGCGGGCGGCAGTTGCCGTTGGTCGAAGTGCGGAAGTCGGGACAGCGCATGCTCGAACCTGTCGAAGCGGTCTGCGGCGATGGTGGGTTCAACGCGCCGCGCCGGTCCTCCTCCCGCGGCCAGCCGGTAGCCGCGGAGCCGTTCGGGCAGCTGGACGTACGTCTCCAGGCATTGGTGCCACATGCGGCGGCGACGCAGCTTCCACAGCAAGTGGCGCGCCACGTCGAGCCGGGCGCTCTGTTCCGGGGTGGTGGCGACGCCCGCGGCCGCGGCAAAGGGATAGCCGCCCAGGAGGGTGTAGACACCGTGAGCGTCGCCGGTCGGGTCGAGACCTTCCATCAGATAGAGGCCGAGTTCCACCTGGCAGAGCAGCGAGGGGTTAACGTCCTGGTGTTCTTGGGGCCAGACAGGTTCCAGGGCTTTGGCCAGTTTCTGGTACCACTCACTGCTGTTACGCACTCGGGGATCCGTTCGTCGGTGCGGAGTCCGTCAGGTGGGGGCCGTCGGCCCCTCGGATGCGGGCGGTCGCGAGGGCGACAAGCCGGTCGTCGGTGAGCAGGGGCAGGCCCGCAGCGGAGGCGGGGCGGTTGCGGCGGTACGTGCCGAGGTAATCGCGGTGGGCTTCGGCCTGTTCGCGGGGAACCACCCAGCAGGCTTCGTCGTAGGGCGGCTCTGGGCGAACGGGTTTCGCGGACCGGCCAAGCAGCCCGGGATGCTTCCAGTCCTTGACGTCGATGGCCCAGATGTGCCCGTCGGGGAAGGTCACCCGCAAGTCGTAGGCGTCGAAGCCGGGCCAGAGCTGGACCTCGAGCCCCAGCGTGCGCAGTCGGGCTTCCAGCTCGACCTCGGCACGTCCCGGTCCGGTGACGAACTGCCTTAGCGGTCGCACAAGTTGCAGCAGTCCCGCCACGTCGGCTCCGGTCAGGGTCCGTCCGTGCGGCGGTGCGCTCCGGCGTCGGCACCGGTCTCTCTCACACCACCACGCCCCGTCGGCGAGCGGCGTGAGCAAGGTCAGGCAGCGGCCGCAGGTGACGTAGCCGCCCTGGAATTCGTAGGAGGCCGGGACCGGGGCGTAGCACTGATCCAGCAGTTCTTGCACGGGGGCGAGGGACAGGTCGGTCTCGGTCTCGAACCGTTCCACTCCGGTGAGTACCGGTCGTTCGACCAGGAGTCTGCGGAAGGCGACGTAGGACTCCGGTGATGACGCCTTGCGGCACAGGCGCATGGCCGTGTGAATGACCTCCCGGTCGAACTGCGCGGCGCCGGCATCCTTGCCTCGGATCCACCATTCGTGGCACAGCTGGGTGGGAACCCGTGCCTCGGGGTCCACCAGGTAGTCGTCCGGGCCGAAAGCGTCTGGTGGCAGGTCCAGGGGCCAGTCTTCCAGGGGGCGGCTGTGGCACCAAAAGAGCAGTTCCGGCAGGCTTTTCGGGATCTCCTCGACGCCCCTGAGGAGGCAGGCGAGGACGGTCCGGTCGAGGGCTCGCTGGGCTTCCGCCGGGTAGGGCAGTTTGAAGGAGGAAAGCGAACCGAGATCGGCGAGCTGGATGACGGCGCCAGCTAGCGTACGGACAAGGCGTACGTCGGGGAAGTCGAGCCAGTCACCGCGCTGGGCTGCGTGGGCGTCAAAGGCGGTGGCCATCAGGAATCCTGCCTTGTCGTTGCGAGGTGTTCGATGCCCGCGCGGCACCATTCGAGGGCTTCGCAGCCGTCGCAATGCCGGCCTGGAGCGGTCGGGTAGTCCTGATCCCAAGCCCAGGGCTGGGCGAGTTGCGTGATCACTTCTCGCGCTTCGTCGACGGTCCCCGGGTGTGAGGGGTCGAGTTCCTCAAAGGTCACGTCGTCTGTGTGCAGCAGTTCGAGCTCCACCCTGGAGCGGGCCGCGTCTCCACCCAGGACCCCTGTGGCCAGCATTAGGACACCGAGCGCCAGCTGAGGGTAGAGCTTCAACAGCGGCTCGCCCTCATAGAGGTATCTACTCGCGGTCTTGGTCTCCCGCCAGATCCAGCCCCCGCGGCGGGTGTGGAGCAGATCGGGGGTGGCTATCAGCACGAGGTCGAGTCCGGGGTCGTAGCAGACCGCCTGGTACTGCACCCGCACCTCTTCTTCTGCGGCGAGGCCGTCCAAGGGGCAGTAGAAGGCGTGCTGTTCGAGCATGGCGGCACCGTCGAGTGCATCTTGACCGCTCAGGTGCAGACCGCTGGCTCCCCAGGAGTCCGGGGCCGCCGGGCCGGGAAAGGTCTCGCAGCTTCGGTGGGGCGTGCTGGCGTGCCGCTGGTTCAGAATGTCGTCGACCACACGGCCGCGCCGGACTTCTGGGCTCTCGGGTGCCGAGGAGCGCAGCTTGAGCTGCCGGGTCGCGTGGTATTTCGCCGGACAGTCCCGATAAGCGCGCAGATCGGTGACCGAGACGCTGCGGCGGGGACGCCGGCGCTTCGGCGGCGTAATGCTCAGCAGTTCTGGGCTGCGTGGGAGTGCATGGCAGCCGGTCAGTGCCTTGCAGTCGATGCAGCCGGTGCCGGGGCGGGTCCCAGTCCCGTCGATGGCCTGGAGTAACGATGGCCACCCCGCCGCCGTGAAGTGCTGACGCGCTTCCTGTCTGTTCCAGTCGATCAGCTCGTTGCGTTTGCCGTCTCCGCAGCCGAATTCGATGACCCTGACGTGCTCGGGAAGGGCGGCGCGGTGCTGGGGAAGTTCACCGAAGGGGGTCGGGGTGTGCCGCTTGCGCCATCCTCCGACCGCGGGGCGCCCTCGCGCCGCCACGTATGCGGCTACGGCCTTTTCCGCTTCGGGTCGGTCGTCCTTGGCGGTGCCGAAGGTGAGCAGCCACAGTTCTCGTGTGGAGCCGTCGAGGGCCGCGTAGCGGCGTCCCCAAGCGGTCATCTCATAGGTGTCCGCGCCCCGGGAGTCGACCGGGCCCGGGTCCGTGCCAACCACCCATGCGTCACGCACCGGGACCGTGAGCGGCAGCTCGGCGACCTGGCGGGCGTGCTGGTCTGCCGTTCTGGCCGCCAGATAGCGACGGACCGCCTCGGCTGACCAGGACATCAGCAGGCGGTGCGCTTCACGGCGCCGGTAGAGCCCGAAGGTCCCGTTTGTGCGCCGGAGTTCCCCGATCACCCACTCCGGGTCCTTGCCCTCGTGTTCAATCAGGTCGAGTGCATCCATGAAGACCTTGAGCGTGAAATCTTGTAGTTTTTCGGCAAGTTGAGGGGGTTCGGGATCTGCGATCAGCATCGGCCGGGCGTCGCTGGCCCGCTTCGTGGGGCAGTCCCGGGGATCGAGGCGCGCCGCAGCGAGGTTCGTGCGTACCAGCCTGATGTCACCGCTGGTCCCGGCAGGGCGCGGCCCACTACTCACAGTCTCCTCCAAGCAGTTTGGACAGGACGGCCCGATACGGCACCACCGAGCGGGCGCACCGGGTTCCGGCATATCCAGCATGACACAAAACAGTCTGTGAACTCAGTCCATGCACGACTTAGTCTTCGATCGCTTTACACTGGGCGCATCCGCCACGCAACGGTCTGGCGGAACCGGGAACTCGCCATCGTCGCGCCTCTCCTGCGTGCCAGAGGCGGGACGCTTCACAGGCAAGGAGCGGCATGAAGAAGGACGAGGTGCTGGGCAGCCGGTACAAACTGCTCAAGCACCTGGGCACCGGCGGCATGGCCGTGGTCTGGCTGGCGAGGGACCTGCGGGACGACAGGCTCGTGGCCGTCAAATGCCTGCGCACACAGAACGAGCTCCTGGACGCGCTCGACGAAGACGAGGCGCACGACGAACTCCGGCGCATGCGTGGCCGGTTCCGGCGCGAGGGCACCCTTCTGGGCCGGCTGCATAACAGGAGCATTCCCGAGCTCTACGACCAGGGCACTCACCACGCCGAGCCCTACCTCGTCATGCGCTACGTCGCCGGCAAGCCCCTGCACCGATTTTTGGAGCAGTACACCCCCACCATCGAGGTCAGCGCGGCCATCGGGTTTCAGATCGCCGAGGCACTGACCTGCGCCCATGACCTGCCGGTGGTGCACCGCGACCTCAAGCCGTACAACTTGATCATCGATGAGAACGGCGTGGTCGTCCTCATCGACTTCGGCATCGCCAAGCCGCTCTGGCCTGGCGTCACCGACTACACCCAGCACGGATCCACCGTCGGCAGCAGAGGGTACGAGGCCCCGGAGCAGATCCTGGAACGCCAGATCACCCCGAAGACCGACCTGTATGCGCTGGGCTGCGTCCTCTACCACCTGCTGACCGGCCATCCGCCGTTCTCCGGGGACGGGCTTAAGGACCAACATGTGCATGCCGCGCCGATCCCGCCAACCTGCCATGTCGGGCACATCCCGGCAGAGCTCGAGAGGCTGGTACTGAAGCTGCTGGCGAAGGAGCCGGAGGACCGGCCGATGGACACCCGCATGGTCGCGGAGGTACTGCGGAAGTACGCGCCGCGCACGGGTGACGCTGCCGCGTCCCCGCGGCTAGAGCCGGACCCGACGCGTCCGTTGCGCTTGCCCGACGAATACGACCTGCCAACCGCGCCCGCGACACCGATGGCTGCGTCCAACTCCGGCAGGAGGCGACGCGGTTCCGGGTTCCTCAGCCGCCGGATTTTTCAGGACGTCACCACCGAAGCCGAAGCAGAGGTCGAATCCGGTGAGCCTGCGAGTGCGGTAGACAAGCTGCTGGAGCTGCTGCCCGCCGCCCGCCGGGATTGGGGCGCCTTCGACCCCGGCGTCCGGACCGCTTTGCGCGCGGCCGCGAACGGCATGCGCGTGGCCGGGCGCTGCAAGGAGGCGATCGCGCTCTTTGAGGATCTGGCCCTGCGGGCTGAGGGCAAGGCGAGCCCGGATGAGCTGGCCGACTACCTGGAGGGCGCTCTGGGTGCGGCGGAGTGCCGTATCCCCTTCGGTGACTTACTTCCGGCCGCGGCGGCACGGGCCATGGTGCTCGAACGGATGGCCGACGTCACGGGCCCGCGCGCCCAAGTCCTGGCTGAGCGATGCCAAGAGGTCGGCATCGAGCTCGAGGAGCTGGGTTTCGACATGTAGGCGATCTTGCGTAAGTAAGTTGTGCTCTGGCTGGCCGGGACAGGTCGCTGGGTGAGTGTGCCCGGGCGGTGGCGTACTTCTTGCGTTTTCGGAGATCCTTTCCAGTCCAGGCTCATCAGTGATCGTTCCCCAGCGCCTGCGGGCCAACATCGATGTTCGGCGGACAAGTCACGTACAGGGGGGTCCCGCAGGTGCACCTCAAGCGATCGGCGGCTTGCTCACGGACGCAAAGAGCGCAGCTTTCCCGCTGCGAGCCCGTCCCCGAGGCTCCGCACGAGAGCCTCGCCCACCGATGCGACCGAGCGGAGCGACTCCTCAAGTGCCAAGAGTTCTCTGAAGGCCGCCGCATACGGCCGCTGTTCAACAAGTGTGAGCTGGAGTACCCGTAGCTTGCGTACGTCGATGCGGGCAGAGCTGGAGGTGTGGGAACCCGCCTGCCGCGCATTCGCGGACGCACGCAGGCAGCCTGCGAGGAACCAGGGGTCGAGGACTTCGGGGTCCGGGCGCAGCGCGTAGAGCTGGGGTCCGAGCACCAAGGGCGTATCCTCTTGGACCCAGACGCGATACGCCCTCTCGACACCCGCCACGACGACATCCCCCGGCTCGGCCACGGTGAACGAACCCGTACTGGCGCCCCGCTCTACCTCGGCCCTGGCGAGCCAGCCCCCTGGCTGTCCTCCCAGGACCAGGTCGGGAACGCTCAAGGCTGGCACCGCGCCATCTGGCAGCGCGTCGCCGTGCAGTAGTTCACCGGGGAGCGTCTGCCCCTGTTGCAGGTTGAGAGCATGGGCACGGTGCAGGTCCGAGACCGTGATCGTGGACAGCGCCTCACTACCCACCGACAGGTCGATTGCCGCCAGAGACTGGGAGTGATTGCGCACTTCGTCGAGCAAGCCACCCAGGCGCCCCCAGGACTCATGGAGCTTGGCCTGGGCCTCTACGGCCGTCTCTGGTACGTGGCGGGCCGGTGTGAGATCGGTCTGTTCATTGAGCAGGTCCACCACTGGAACGGTGACACTCCCCTCAGGCAATTGCTTCCCTGCTGCCTTCCTTTCTCCAGACCAGTCATAAGCACGTACCGCATCGAGTACGCGGCTGGTCAACTGCGGCCAATCGATGCCTTGAGCTCCTCTCGTCGCCCCATGCGATGTGGCTGCATCGAGCAGAAACAGGCGTTCGCCGGAAGCAGCGCTACCCTCGGACACCGGCATCCGGAGAATCCACAACTGGAGCGAGACGCTGTGCGGTTGGGCGGCCCCGGCTGGAAGTGCGACGACTCCCTGCAGAGCGCCCGTCCGCAGTAGCGCCCCACGGATGCGCCTACCTGCGCGCCGAGAGGCCACCGCTGGCGGCAGCAGGAGTACAGCCACGCCGCCTGGCGCCAGTCGCGCCAGCGCGTGCTCAATCCAGGCGAGTTCGGGCTCGGTCCTCGGTGGCAGGCCGTAGACCCAGCGGGGGTCAGTAGCCAGTTCCTCATGACCCCAGTCGCGCGCGTTGAACGGGGGGTTGCACAGGACGATGTCGGCCCGGACACCGTCGTTTGGGTCCGCGCGGAGCGAGTCACCTGCCTTGATCCTCACAACGCCGCTTCCCCCCTCCGCGTCGGCGAAGCCCAGCCGCACTTCCGCCAGCGCGGCAAGTACCGAGTCGAGTTCGGTACCGATGAGCGCCGTAGTCCCGGGATCGGCGTCGGCGCTTCGCTCCGCCATGCCCTCACCGGCGGCCAGGAGCAACCCGCCGACACCGCAGGCGGGGTCGAGAACGGTGATCCGCCCATCCGCGCCCCGGTTCTCCTCCGCTCTGACGGCTAGAGCAACGTCTGCCATCAGTCGGGCCAGTGGGGCTGGGGTGGTGCCGACCTGCCGTACATGGGCGTCAAGCCAGCGTGTGAGCAGGAAGGTGAATGTCTCCCGCTCGCCTTCGTATCGTGCGACGTCGACCGTCTCGTTCATCACGCGAGCGGCCTCGTCCGGAAGCAAGGAATGCTCGGGTGCGGCCTGATCCACGCCTGTCGCGGCAAGCAGGCGGCGGCCGGCTTCGGCGAGCGCCGCGCCCATCACCGCACGATCCCCCAGGGCCTCGTAGTGCGGCCACAGCCGCTCGCGCAACCCGATCCGCTCGATCTTCCCGTGGGCGTACAGCCACCGTTCGATCTCCGCAAGGGAGAACTGCGGGCTGGTGTCTGTACCGCCGACCGGCATCGGGAACGAGACATGGCGCCGTCGCCAGTTACTTACAGCCGCTCGACCAACGCCCGCGATGCGCGCGATTCCCGCCAAAGTGACGGGCGCATCGTTGGATGATGACATGTGGTTCTCCGAGCAGGACGGCGACTTTCGGACGGGTCTGACACAGGATGCCGACACCGTAGCTCAGCCACCCCCATCAGGCCAATCATTGACTGAGTTCACAGACACTTCGTCGATCGCGCGCTTTCCACGGCTACCTCCCAAACGCTCGAGTGCACCAAACGGGGCCTACGACCTCGCTGATCCCGCGGCATTAGCCGGGAACTCGCCGGCAGCCAGGACTGACCCCGTCACGGAGTGAACCGTTCCGGGTTCGGTAGGGACTCCGGACGAACCGGCGCTCAACTTGGCTTTGACGGGCTGACACTGTGTTGACTACTCACCCATTCGTGACCGGAATTGACGAACGATTTGTGGCTCTGCGGAGCACATCGCGGGCGCGGGATCGACACTTGCTGAGCAGGAACGTTAACGGGCAGGGCCGCCGTTTTCCTTCAGGTACCGCTCGGAAACAGTCCCCGCACGGGCACCGTCCACCCTTCTCCGCGCCCCAGCACCCGCACCGGCGCTGGGAGCAGGCTGCGCTGCGGATCCCAAGCAATCACAATCGCGCCGTGTCCGACGGCGCCTGGCGAGTCGCGATCCACACAGCCTCGAGAGACAGTACGGCCGACGCCCTCCGAAGGCGGTGGACGTTACCGAAGCACTGGGCCCAGCTATACCCGCCGAGGTAGAGCGGAAATTGGATGTCGAGCGGGAATCGGATGACCGTCCATTCTACTGCCAGTATTTCTCGTCTTCTTCTCGTCGGATCCGGTCCTGGCAGTCGGCGCAGAGCAGTTGACCGGTGATCTTGAAATTCTCGTCGTCCTTGGGCCAGAAGCAGCCGCAGCCCTTGCACAGACCGAGGTTGTCGAACTCCTTGGTGCAGGCGAGGCAGTACATTGCGTCGTTATTCGACGGATCGATGAATACGGCGCAGTCGAGGAGCGCGTGGGCGTGGCAGGATGGACATTCCATGCCGGGGCTGCCTTGAGGGTCGGGGTCGCGCCAGACGTCAACCAGCAGTTGCTTCACGGTCCAGGTTACGGAGCAGAAGTGGCACTGTGCCCCATCGGCATCAACAACTAGTGCGTCCTGCTGGCATTCGTTGCAGTGGGCGGTGCGATGCTCAAGGCCGGCCAGATCGTTGCCGCGCAGTCGGTTCATGCGCTGGCGGACGAAGGACTTGATGTCGGTGAGACGTGTCCGGGCCATCTCGAGGTCCGGGTGGATGGACGCCAGTTCGTCGGGGCCAAGTTTCGGGAGCAGCTCGGTGTCCAGGAATCTCACTAGGAAGTCGAGGACGATGGCTGCGCGGGATTCAACGGCACGCACGTTGTGCTGAAAGCCGTAGTGCTGAAGGGCATTTCGGTCTCGTGCCAGGTCCTTGAGTGCCTTCGCCTCCTCGGCGCTGATGGGGACCTGGGCAATGTTGCGCAGCCGTTCCACGGCTGCGTTGGTGGTGCAGCTCTCGAAGGAGAAGTCGGCGAGGCTGGCGCGCGTGGCAGTGGCGGGGTTACTGAAGACCAGGCTCCAGTGTTCGCGCTGCAGGCGCGCCTTCAGCAGTACCTCTACGGCTGCCTGAAGGTGGAGGACCGCGTACTTGACTGAGCGCGGGCCCGGAAGGTGCTCCGCGCCGCGGGTTAGGGCAGGTGAGCCGAGGTGCTGAACGACGCTGGCCAGGTAGTCCACTCCATTACGGACCGGCGGGTAGTCGATCGAGACGGGGGCGGGCCGACCGGGCCTACTTTCCTGCGATGCCGCCTGTTCCGTTGCGCTGATCTTGTCCACGCACCCATCTTCGCGCAGAGGACCATCGCAGCCGCCGCCGGTGTCCATCTTCCTGGGGTGCGGCTCGTTGGAGGGACTCTGCAGCGGAGTCAGTCTTGGCGGCTACCAGGCTGGGGCGCCGCGTCACTCCCTGGCATGATCACGTCTCTGGGTGTGATGTGTGACTACTTCTCCGCGGCATGAGACGAGTCGGCCGCCACGACCGTCGACCTGCCCGGCGGGCCGGATGGTGCGGGGGCGCAGCTGCCGATGCCCGTCCCGGAGGTCGTGCGGCTTTACGGGTGCGACGGCCTTCGCGAACGCCGCCGGAGCCCGTCGATCCACCCCTCTCATTCCAGGACGCCGTCGGCGCCCCGTCTCACACCGCGTCGACGAAGCCCTGGGACGCTCACGCGGTGGCTTCACATGCAAGATCCACCTGGCCAGCGAAGGCGGCCAACGGCCGCTCGCCTTGGTGATCACACCGGGCCAGTGGGGCGATGCCCCGCAACTGATCGAGGTCCTGGACCGCATCCGCGTCGCCCGGCCCGCCGGCGGACACCCACGGACCTGCCCGGACTACCTGAGCGGCGACAGGTCCTACAGTTCACGCCGCAATCGCCGCCACCTGCGCAGACGCCAGATCAAGCACACCATCCCCGAAGCCCAGGAACCAGCGGGCCAACCGTCAAAGCCGGGGCAACAAGGGCGGTCGGCCCACCGGCTTCGACAAGACGACCTACAAACGCCGTAACGAGGTCGAGCGCACGATCAACCGACTCAGGAAAATCCGCCGTCGGCGGGGGTGCTGCGGCGGGAGAGGCCCAAGGCCAGGGCGAGGGTTATCTCGCGGGCCATGGGTACGTCCAGGGCATCCCTTGCCGGGGTCGATCCGGGGATCCGTCCGGCCTGCCTCGTCCCCTCATTCGCCACCCACCACCGCATCCCCGTCGAACCGCAGCGACGTGATCCGCGACTCGCCGACCCACTCCTGGAGGGTGTCCAGTGCAGCGGGCTCAAGTTTCGTGGTGAAGAGGATGGCCAGGTGCTCTCTGGCCCGTGAGCATGCCACGTAGAAGAGGTTGCGTGCCCTGATGAACGCCTCCAGTTCCTTGTCCGTCAGTTCGTCGCGCCGGGAGAAGTTAGCCAGCATCTCGGGGATCTGGAAGCGGGAGTGTCCCTTGCTGACCACGGCGAGGACCCGGTTGAACTCCAGTCCCTTGACTCCGTGTTGTGTGGCGAAGGGCGTGCCGCCGCCGAGGTGCTCGTTCAACGCCAGCAACTCCGCGTACGGCACCTGGCGCAGTTGTTGGTACTCCTTCGACCGCGCCGCCGCCCGGGCTTCGGCCTTGTCGTCACTCACAGCCTGCGGGTCTGTGCCGGATGGTGACACGGCCTTCCGGTGACGCTCGCGCACCTTCCCCAGGCCGTCGAAGAGCTGCTGCTCAAGACAGAGGTCGAGGACGTCGCCGACCGTGCCCGTCTTGCGGGCCTCCCCCAGTTTCGTCAGGAACGCCATCCATTCCTGCTTGTCGGCCGACGAGTTGATGGGTGGGCGGCCACGGGGGTCGAGTGCGTCGAACATCGCGCCGTAGCGCTTGTTCCGGTGGTGGAGCAGGGCCGGTTCCAGCGTGTCCATGAAGAAGGCCATGGCGTGGTCCTCCTTCCTCACGTAGGAATCGTTGCGCCGAAAGGCCCCGTGGAGCTTCTGATATCCCAGTTCGCCGGCGATCGTCTCGTGCGTGAGCATGAGGATCTTCGTGCTGGGCTCCTCCGCCCGCGCCTGGGCATCGTGACTGGATGCCCCGATGCTCCATAGCCGGTCGCGGACGTCGTCCAGTACCCATTTCCGGGCCGCGTGGGCCGCGTCCCAGCCGAGCTGACCCTTCCGGTGGTGGGTGAGCCTCGTCCCGGCCCATTCGTTGGTGTGATAGACGGCGACGGTGCCCTCGCCAACTCCTGACGCCGTGGTCTGCGTCAGTTCGGGACGCATCGTGTTCAGGAGGTTCACGACGGCGCGCTGCGAGCGCCGATTGCGCCGTCTGAAGACCGGTGTCGGGCGGGCGTCCTCGAGTGCCCCGCACGCGTTGTCGTAGATCTGCTGCCAATGGTCCCCGAAGAAGCCGCAGAGGGGGCCGCGCGCGGTGGCCTCATCGCCCGGCGTGCCCAGCATGGCCTCCGCCAGACCGGCGGGGGTGTCCTGGTACTCGTCCACGAAGACGATCGGGAACCGGTCGGCAGCCAGGGCCCGGAACTTGGGAAGGACAAGAAACGCCCTCGCGAGGACGGGCAGATCGTTGTGACCCAGCTGCACCCGACGGCTGTCGTGGTCCACTTTCTGGAAGCCGGTGCTGTACTCGACGGTGTAGTCGTCCAGTGAGGTGTGGCCCTCCATCTTCGACAGCATGATGTCCAACTCGACGATGTGGCGCAACAGGTGCTTGCGGAAAGGGGAGAGCAGCTGCCACAGGAAACCATGGATGGTTTCGGCGAACACGTACGGGCTGCGGTCGGTACGGCTGATGATCTCGTCGCGGGCCACATTGGTGTAGGTGACGCAGGCGATGCGCTGGTGGGGCCGCGGGAGGTAGCGGGGGCGGTCAGCCAGGATGCTCTGGAGCGCCTCGATCAGTGAGCTGGTCTTGCCCGCACCGGCACCGGCCTCCACCTTGAAGTGACGGGCCGTCTGGAGAGCCGTCAGGATCGTGTGCGTGACGTCTTCCGCCTCGGTCGTCACTGGACGTCCACCTTCGTCGCCGTCCCGTCCTGTGCCATGAGCCACTCGAGGCCGCGCCTGATGTACTTCGGGACCTGCCAGTCGTGGTCTCCGAGGACGTGGTCGAGGGCAAAGTCGACCTTGCTGCGCCTGGTCTCCACGCTGCTACGGGCCTGTTGCTCCAGTTCCTCGGCGGGAGCGTCACCCGTGGGAATATCGAACAGGGCCCGGTTGGCCAGCGCGAAGGCGTCCTCGAAAGTGCGGCCGCACGGACCGCCGGGCTCCTCCGGCACCTGGTAGGCGAGGCACATGCTGCCGCCGGCGATCGGCGGGTCCGTCTCGGCCCGCTGCAGCAGCTCGGCCACCGTGATGTCGGCCATCTCGGGGGACCACGCCCTGATGGACTGGTTGGACGTGCGTCCGGATTCGGACACCAGACATTTGCGGATCTTGGGCTCCCTGTTGTCGACGGGATCAAGATCCGTGATGATCAGGGCTGGGATCCCGAGGACCTTCAGCAGCGGATAGAACCTGTGGGCATGCGCCCCGCCGACCTCCATCAAGGTCACGTACTGGTGCTGGGGCGTCTCTCCGGGCCTCGTCGCCGCCAGCTTCTCCTCCGCAGCCGGGACGAAGATACGCTCGCTGGCGCCCTCGACGAGGATGGCCTTGTCCGCGAAGTAGAGGTCGGCCCGGGTGAGGGTCAGGTACTTGCGGAGGAACCTCTCGTCGCCGGTCACCTGGGACAGGTCCTTGATGACGGTGCGGGCCGGCCCCGGCTCGCTTCCGCTCTCCACGGTGTCCTCCTCCTTCCGGAAGTACCGGATGTCGGAGAAGTGTCCCCGGTTGGCCACGTGTGCCGAGTGGGTGGTCACCACGAACTGAGCGTTCCACCGGGGGCTGCTGTCGATTGCGGTGCTGCTCTCCTCGACCGCTCCCTTTTGCCCGGGCATCGTCGCTCTCATCTGCGCGTCGATCCGGGGGAACAGATTGACGGAGTACGTGAGTCGCTGGATGAACGCCTCCTGCATCTGCGGATGCAGATGGGCCTCCGGTTCCTCCAGGAAGACGAGATGGATCCCCGACTCCGGAGAGGTCGCCGTGTGGTCGCGGTAGCAGGTGAAGAGCCTGAGCAGAATCATCACCAAGTTCCGCGTACCGAGGCCGTTGTACGACCTCCGGGAACCGCACACCGGCCACTCCCGGATAGTGAATGCGCGCGAAGTTCCTGAGCAGCCTCTTGGAGTCCAGCCGGGCGGCCGTGACGAAATCCTGGTTGGCCAGACCCGGATAGCCGAATGCCTTCAACGTCGGCGCCACCCGTTCGCGGACCTTCTGGAGGCTGCTGTCGAGACTGCCGGAGGTGTCCAGGAGTGTCCTGTCGATGTTCGCGGCGAGCTCCTCCAGCCACGTCGCGTTCTGGCTCTTTTCCGCCGCGGTCAGCAGTTGCTCGAAGACCGCTCCGATTGGTGCGGCATGCCCGTCGCTCTCGTCGTCCAGCCCTCGCTGCGCCTCGACGAAGTCCACCCTCACCAGGGTGCGCACGTCCGCGAGGTCGACCGGTCGGACGTTCGCCTCATCGGTCGGGTCGACCGCCATCACTGACATCTCGAAGTGCTTCGGGATGCCTCTGCCCAGCTGCTCAAGCGTGGCCGTGGCATCCGGCCCCACCGGTACGCCGCCGAAGAACTCCTTCAGGGCACCGTCCCCCAACGCGAAGGCGAACCTGATCACAACCTCGGAGCAGTCGGGGTCGAGGTCCACCACGAAGGGGGCCAGGGGTCCGTACTGGCCGCAGTCCTTGTCGTAGGAGATGTGGAGGGTGAGGGTGACTGCCGGAACCGTGTCGCGTGCCTGCTCCGCTTCACCCGAGGCGAAGAGTCGATGGGCGGCGAGGAACTCCTCGTAGCAGTCGGCGGAGAAGTCCTCGATGCGTAGCGCGGCCTTCTTCCTCGCCACGAAGAATTCGAACAGTTTCGCCAGCGAGGTCTTTCCCGTGTTGTTGCGGCCGACGCACAGTGTCACCTTGTCGGTGAAGGAGAGTTCGGTTCTGCGGAGCAGCCGGAAGTTGCGGATGGCCGCCTTGGTGAGCCGGGGCGGCACCGGGACTACAGGCCCGTGTGGTTCGGCGGAGCCGTCTCGCGGGCCTGGGACGGCACACGGTGATGAGACTCTTTGAAATCGGGTCTGGTCGGAATTTCGTGACGGTCACGATCGCGTAGTCCTTGGCCTGTGCGTTTGGCGGCGGGAATGCCCTGGTCATGGGGGATCTGTCCGCGTTGAAGGAGATGCTGTTCCCGGATGCTGTGGGGATGGTGCTGGACCGGTTGACCGAGCTGGACGGGATGGTTGTGGCCGAAGCCCACAGCGCTGTACCGGAGTTGATCTGCCCGGACTGCGCGACCGTCTCGCGCCGGGTGCACAGCCGTTACGGACGACGGCTCGCCGAGTACCCGGTCGGCGGGCGCCAGGTGGTGGTGAAACTGGGGGTCCGGCGGTTCTTCTGCGACGCCGCCGGCTGCGGACGGCGCACGTTCGTCGAACAGGTCGAGGGTCTGACCACGCGTTATGCCCGCGCCGGACCCGGTGTGAAGACGCTCTGGCGGTCCGTCGCACTCGCGGCGGGCGGTCGGCCGGGCATGCGACTGTGCCGCTCGCTGGCGGTGCCCACCGGCCGGGCCCGGCTGCTCGGCCAGCTGCACGCGCCCGACGTTCCCGCCCGCAGCCCGCGAGTACTGGGCGTCGACGACTTCGCCTTCCGCCGCTCGCGCACCTACGGAACCATCCTGGTCGACGTCGAGACCTCCACCCCCATCGACCTGCTGCCCGACCGCACCAGCGAGACGCTCGCCGCCTGGCTCACCTCACACCCCGGCGCGGAGATCATCTGCCGGGACCGCGACAGCGGCTACAGCCGCGCGATCAAGGAGGCAGCACCGGACGCCACCGAGGTGGCCGACCGCTGGCACATGCTGCAAAACCTGTCCTCCGCGATCGAGAAGACCTGCCACCAACACCGCGCATGCCTGCACAAATACGCCCTGGACGACGTGGACGCACCGACGCCGCCGACCGCACCGCCCACGGCCCTGCTGCCGCTGACGCCGCCCCTCGATAACATCCCCGCCACCCCACTTATGCAGCGGGTGACCCAACGGCATGCAGAGATCCACCGATTACGAGAAGCTACGTGGACGATCAGCGCCATCGCCCGCCGCTTCGGACTGGACCGCAAGACCGTCCGCCGCTACCTCACCACAGATCTTGAGGTACTGATCGCCTCGGCCCGCGACCGACGCCCCCGCCAGCTCGACCCCTACCGGTCTTACCTGCAACAACGGTTCACTGACGGCTGCACCAACGCCGCCCAGCTCTACCGAGAGATCCACGAGCACGGCTACCGCGGCAACCATCAGGCCGTCCGCCTCTACATCCGCACCATGCGCGGCGGCACCGCCGCAGCCGAGCCTCCCCGCCCCACTCCCACACCACGCAAAATCACCGCATGGATCATGAGACCGCGCGACGGCCTCAGCCGTGAGGAACAAGACCAGCTCGACGAAGTACGCATCGCCTGCCCGGACATCGCCACCGCCTGTGACCTGGCCCGCGTCTTCGCCGGCCTGGTCCGTGACCGGCGAGGGCATCTCCTCGCCGACTGGATCCGCGAGGCCGAGACCAACGGCCCCGGTCCCGTGCGGGGCTTCGCCGGATTCCTCCGCCAGGACTGGGACGCCGTCCACGCCGGTATGACGCTCGACTACAGCTCCGGAGTCGTCGAAGGGCACATCAACCGTTTAAGACGATCAAGCGGCAGATGTACGGCCGAGGCTCCTTCCGGCTCCTCCGCACCCGCGTCCTGCTGCGATCGTGACCGTCACGAAATTCCGACCAGACCCAAATTCAAAGAGCGTCATCAACGCTCACTGGGCTGGGTCATCGCGGCTCCTTGCTGCGCTCGTACAAACCCTGGGACGCCCGGCGGGAACACACAGCAAAGGGAGCCACAAGCCCCATGAGATGCCGTCACCCCCTCAGGATCTGGGGCCGCATCTTGTCACCATAATTCTCTAAATGCACAGCGGTCGCATTTGATTCATTTTCGGTCGCCTATCGGTCTGAATTCGCTCCCGAATGTTCGAGATGCGGCACCCATGCGGCCACCACCTCACAGGCCGACGGACCGGGTGAGGGATGGCCATGTACGAGGCGCACAGCGTGACCGGTGCTCAGCGAAGGCGTTGCGCCAGGAGCGGTGAATGGGTCCGCATCAGGTCCGATGCCAGCCCATGTCCAGTCCCGTCGAGTCCTTGAGGACCTGGTTCAGCGCTTCGACCTGTCCGACGTCGTCGAAGAGGCTGCGGGGAAGGTGGTCGTGGGCGAGAGGGCCGACGCCGTGCAGGATGTCGTCGTACGCCGACGCCACGGCGGCACCTATCAGTAGGTCCGTCGCCTCATCGAGGCCCACGTGCTCCGCCGGCCACCGGTACTCACCCTGACTCACCTGGAACACCGGGAACAGCCACTGCATGTCCCGGTCGGGCTTGATGAACCTGGTCGCTCTCTCGCCAAGGAAATTGACGCCGTAGTGCGAGATCGAACAGACGTCTCTTTCCCGCAGGGCAAGCAGGCGTGAAGCGCACATGAGGGACACGGCAGGCGTCCGCGCGGACAGGTGCATGGGGGTCGTGGCGGCTTCCCGGAGGGTCGAGAGGTCGGACAGACGGGAAGCCACGCTTCCCATCCGGAGCCCACTGCGCTTGGTCAGCATGTGCTGGAAGTGGACCGTCGCCTCGTGGCTCGGATACTGGAACTCCAGGTCCGTCTCCCAGCCCGTCATCGCCTTGGCTGCCGTCGCGAACCGGTAGGGAGGGTAGAGCTCTTTCCAGTCGACGGACGGGTTGTCGGAGTTCAAGCCCGGCACTACAGGGTTCAGTGCGAAGTCGATGAGTGCCAGGACGGTACTTCCGCCGAGGGTGCGCCCTGCGAGAGCACGTGCCAGGCGACACGGCATCCCATACTCGCCGTTCAGCACCTCGAGCAAGAACTCGCGCAGCGCCGGGTCAGCTTTCCGTATGAAGGCGCCCTCGAACTGGAAGAGTTCGTCGAGCACCGCCGCGCACTCGAAGAGGACGCGAGTGGTGAGCGGGCCCTCGGAGGTGTGCACAAGCTTCAGGGGCCCGTCGATGCCGACGCGTACGTCATCGGGACACTCGACCATCTCCATGCCCGCACGCTGGCGCCACATGTCTTCGAGGGAGTGCTCCATTGCCGCCCGCATGTCCCAGGTGGCGGTGTCGAACTCCGTCAGACCCTCCGGGTCCAAGAGGAGGTAGTAGGCGAAGTAGAGGTTGAGCCAATCCAATTCGCTGTATTTCAGTTCCCCTTGGGCGTGCTTGGGGTAGCGCTCGAAGGAGAAAAAGGGGAGTCCGCTGCTCCGGTCCTCGTGGAGATGCTCCACGTCTTGCCGGGGCAGGTGAGAGATCGTGTACGCGGCCAACTGGTCCCTCGTGCGCCGCAGCAGGCTCAGAAGAATGCCGACAGTGGATCCATGATATCGCGCCCAGTGGCTGCTCTCGTGGACGTAGGTCTTGTGCCAGGAGCCGACCGCCGTCACAAGATCGCTGGTGAGCGTGCGGGTCTGGTCCTGGAAGAGGATCTGGCTGCGCAGATTCAACTCGGCGCCGCTCGAGTTCCGTAGACGTGGAGAGTGGACGGTCACCGGTTCCCCCCTTCCGAGCCGTCCGCACCCTGGTCGTCGTCTTCCGGTCGAGGAGGCGCCTCCTCCACGGGCCCCCGGTCTCGCGCCCGCTCGACCAGTGCCTTCAAGGCGTCATACAGGGTGTTCGTGGCCAGTCCGGCGGCGACGGAGATGGAGATCTCCGCCCAGTGGGCGTGGCGTAAGGAGTCGCGCCTGTTCTGCTGCAGGGGTGTGAGGGCGAGGGAGCACTTTCCGGCGAGGTGCTGATCCGCCTCTATTTCCCGTGCTAGCACCTTCAAGTTCGCGGCTTCGCCCCGGTATTCAAAGATCGGCATGGCGGGAGCCTACAACTGGCCTCCGGTTCCCGGATCGGGACTCGGACACCGCCGTCTTCGCTGGAGGACCGCGGTAGCGCAACGTCGGGTGAGTTCGCCCCCGGGTGGTCGTTTGAGGCCGGCGGCGACGTGGGGGGCGGCGCCGGTATAGGCGCGGTCGGCGAGGACAGGGACGCCTTGTCGCTCACAGATCCGGATGATGTGGTGGCCCACGCCGACGCTCACTTTCCAGCGACATACGGCTGTCGTGGGTCGCTTCGGTGACTGATGGCCGACGCGCCCGTCGCCATCAGGGCGGCACGCGGACACAGGCGCCTGGCGTGGCCGGAGCCATGCGGCGAGCCAGGGTTCCCGGGGGATCGCTTCCGTCGCCGCTGATGCCGGGGCATGCGGGCATATGCGGCTGACCTCGGAGCGTACGCGACACAGTCTGCAGCGACTCCTGCGACCGCGAATCCGATCCACCAAGCACGACTTTATGGAGGCCAGCTTCCTGGGCCAGTACGCACCCCTGCGGTCACTCATGGGCAGAATCCGCAAGTTGGTTGACAAGACCGTTCTTCTCCATGGCCGCGTGGACACCCCTTCTACGCTGGCCGTCATGCGCGAAATCGAATACCGGAGCAGCAACATTCCGTTGGAGGAGTATGAACTCACCCTCGGGGACCACCGCCGTCAGCAGCAGAGCGAGGAGATCAGCGAGTCGGTTCGGCGTCAGGTCGAGGAGGACAACGCCAAATGCCGGGCAGACCCGGCGAGGGCGGAGTGTCGCCGCCAGGCGTTCGAGAACGTCGCGAAGCTGATGCAGTCCTTCAAGAAGGCAGACCACGAGATCATGCGGTGGCGTGTCCGGCTGTACTGCGGCCACATCATCGAGACCGAGGCGCACTACACGTACACCGACCCCCTCTCCGCCGGGTCATACGGCAGGCGATGCTCTGAGTGCGGGGAGGACCGGCAAACAATCGTGGCCTTCGAACCCATCGGGCTGCGTGGCGAACCACCCGAACCAACAGAATCCACACCTCCGCCGCCCCCGAAGAACCCGACACGAGCCGACCTCGAACGACGCGTTAAGACCCTCGAGAAGGAGAACGAACGCTTGCGCACGAAGCTCAGTGGCTGAGGGCCCCGACCGAAGCCACCGGGCTGACTCGCCAGCAGCGCACGGAGACCGAGCTGACGGCAACGGCGAAGATCGCCGCCGCACGGACACCCAATTCGCCCGCACAATGGCAGCTCATCGCTCCCTTCGGCGAAGACCCGGCCGCGCACCGGTCGGCGATACGCGCCATCGCCGCGTAGACACGGTCCACGTCAGCCTTCGCTCGTTCGAGCGAATTGTTTCGAACCATCCGCCGCTGACAAGCAGAACTGACACTATGCCGCCGTCGTACGTCAACCTCGAGTCGAAGGCGGGTCATTGGAACGGCAGGTCAATGAGCGGCAACTCTCGGTGCTGAAGTGGGTGGAAGACGGGTGCCCTGTCGGCGTTTGGGAGACCAGCTCCTACAAAACCACCTGTCAGGCACTGCAGAACCGCGGCCTGGTCCTGGTCTCCCGGAAGGGTGGGCAGTGGAGCGTCGCCCTGACAAGCGCCGGCCGGCACTACCTGGCGCACGGCACATACCCTCCCCGTGGATCGCGCCCGCGGAGGATCCAGGCCGCCGCTCCGCAACCCCCGTCCCCCCGAGCGCAGGAAACTCCGGCCTCCGCGCGAAAGCCAAGCCCTCTTCCACAGCGTCGCGTGACGTTCACGGAGCAGCTGCTGCAAGAGCTCGCGGAGGCAGGCGGCCAGATCGTCAAGCCCGGCAGCGGTCCGGACTCCGAGAAGTGGCCGTCCCGGATCGCCGCGGCGCGCAGATCCGGAAGGATTCCGGAGACGAAGGAGCTGTACGGGGGTTGGTCCCGTGGCGGGTACGAGATCAAGCTCGTCGACATCCTCGCCTGGCGCCTTGCCGTCCTCGAACCCGTCCCCGTGCCCGCCCGGCTCACCCGCCCGCACACCGTGGTCCGGGTCATGCAGAGCGAACAACAGCCGCTGGGCCTGACCAGGCCCGTCCAAGGACGTGCTCTCCGGCTCATCCAGGCGCTGATCACCGCTGCCGAGGCCGAAGGACACTCCTGTTCGGCGGGAGCGACCGGCTTCGCGCCCCCCTCTCATCGCCGCCGCAGAGCGTCTCCCCACTTCACCATCACCGCACAGGGCCAGACCGTGGGGTTCCTCGTCCTCCAGGAGCAGGACCGGACCGAGCACGTCGCCACCGAGAAGGAACTCGCCGACGCCAAGAAGCACTCCTGGATCAGGATCCCCCGCTTCGACTACACCCCATCCGAACGCCTCCGCTTTGTCCTCAACGGCGGCCAACCGCACCGGGCAAGCGAATGGTCCGACGCCCCCGGCCACCCCCTCGAAGAGCAGCTCGCCGAGATCGCACAGGAGGTCACCCTCCGCGGCGAAGCCGCCGAACGCAGACGTCTCGACGAGATCGAAGCCGCACGCCAGAAACGCATCCGCTGGGAAGCCGCCATGGAGGACGCCCGCATCCGGTACGCCGAGGCGTACCGTTTCAGACACTTTGAAGCGCAGGAAGCGGCATGGCGCCACGCCACCGGACTTACGGAGTACTTGAGCGCCGTACGCACGCGAGTCGAGGCCATGACCCCGGGGCAGACCAGAACCGAAGCCGAAGCATGGATCAGCTGGGCAGCATCCACCGTCGAGCGCCTCGACCCATTGCACACACCACCCCGACTGCCCGACATCCCCGAACCACGAGCCGACGACCTCAGGCCCTTCCTCGGGCACTGGAGCCCCTACGGCCCCTGACACGACACTCACCTGCCACCCACCCCGCGTCACGACTGCCCCTATGACGAGGGCCAACGCCACGGCGGGTTGGCCCCGACGAAACTCTGTGTGGTGCGCGCGGTGTAGTCAGACTTCGCCGCCCTCGTCCCACCCACATTCAGTACAACGAACTCCCGCGTACATGTCGTCTCGGACGTGATCAACGGCGCTCCAGCCCTCCAACTTCGAACTTGGAGCTCCGCACCGGGGACAGCCAACGATGACGCCGAACCCATGGAAGTACCTGTACTCCAGTCCGGACTCCTCAACCGTCCGCTGCATCGTCTTCACGAGTTCTGCTTGGGAGTCCACACCTACGAGTTCCCGAGCAGCTCGATCGACATCACCGTCAACCATGGAAACCCACATGATCGGCTCAAGGAGCGGCGGAAGCGGGGTGTCGTCGAGGACAACCGGGATGACGCGGACAGAGTCATCCCGCAGTCGCCGTGTGAGGGCGGCCTCCCACTCTGTGTTCACCCAAGGGGAATTCGAAGAGTTGGCGGACCAGAAGACCATGACGGTGTCTACGAGCCCCAGCGCCTCGTTGACCTTGCCGGGGATCCGATCCCCAGGTCGGATCTTCCATGAATCAAGCCAGACGTCCACGCCGAGCAGCCGCAATCGGGCGGCAAGTGGCGTCACTTGGGGCTTGTCGCGGTGGTTGTGAGAGATGAAGGCGTGCATGAACACAGCCTCCCACCGGGGGCTCCACCAGATAGGGGAAATCGTCAAACTGACGAGATCGTGCGTCTGGCTCGTCTCCCGCGCAGTCGACCTCACCGTCCGGGACGTGAAGGAACGCGAGCTGGACACCACCCGGCCCAACCGCTGCAGTAGGGCCAGTCCCCCGGCTCGGCCGGTCTGAAGCTGCCAGTGGGTCCAAGAAGTCTTCCAGCCTACCGAGAGGCGCCATCAGAGAACTCCGCACCACCTCATGCCGCGCATCCCGCGAAACCCGGTCTCAAGCAGCGGCAGCCGCTGCACAATCAGGTTCATAGGGTTGCGCCGTTCGGACATCGTCCAGATCGAAGCACCCCGGAGAGCGGCTCCCGCGCGGAAGGTGCAGATGACGAGTGGCCCACAACGACGCCTACCACTGGCCGCCTGAGCTTTTGGACCTGCTGATCGAACTGGTGCCCCGGCTCAACCGGAGCAAAGAAGGGGTCCTTGGATTCTTGCGGGGCGCTGGCGTCAGCGAAGACCTGCTCGCGCCCCATCGACACCAGCTCGCCGCGGACAGGTCAGCAGTCAGCAAGTACAAGATCGTTCGTGCCGTGCTCAGCCGGATCAATGAACAGGGCGATTCAGGCTTGGGCGTTCGCAGGGAGATCCTCAAACGAGCGATCGAATTCGAGGACTTCTCCACACTGTGGCCGGATGACCGTCTCCCGGCCCAGGGGCTACAAGCAAGCGTGCGACGACTCGTGAACGTCAAGGACTCATTCACGCGGATGAGCCAGGCGCATGATGAAGAGCGAGCAGCTCGCATCAAAGCACGCACAAGCGAGCTTGAGCGCCTTGCTCGACGGAAGGCAAGGTTTCAAGCACTCCGAGACCGCCTCAACGATCTGTTCAACGAAGACGACCCGAGAAAGCGAGGCACCGCCCTGGAAGGTGTGCTCAACGATCTGTTCGCAACCGAAGGCATCTTGATCAGGGAATCCTTCACGCTGCGCAGCGAGGAGGGGCATCCCGTTGAACAGATCGACGGCGCCCTCGAAGTCGACGGATCCGCGTACCTCGTAGAGATCAAGTGGTGGGGTGAGCCTGTCGAGATCAACGCGATGAGCCGCCACCTGGTACGGGTGTACGGGCGCTCGGAAGTCCGCGCCCTATTCATTTCTGCATCTGGCTTCACCGGGCCGGCCATCGAAGAGAGCGAACGCGCGCTGAACCAGCGAGTGATCGTCCTGGGCGAACTCCGGGAACTCGTTCTCCTGCTCGAACAGCAAGGTGATGTTGCGGCCTGGCTGCGCGAAAAGGTCCGCTTCGCGCAGCTCGAACGTCGTCCTCTCGCCCTGCTGGGCTCCGATTTCTGAGCACCCTACACACCATCAGAACACTCAAGCGCACAGCGTCCAGCCAGGCAGCCGTTCGCCCAATGCCGATGGCAAGGCGCTCCCCCAATGCCGTCGCTGCACACAGGGGATCCGCTGCGCATCTTCTGTCACGTCCGTGTCACAGCCCCTACAAGCGGGGTCCTGACTGTAGCTGTCCTAGCAGGTGAAAGACCTCCTGAGCCGCCTCACGGCTCCCCACTTCCAAGCCCGATTGCGTATCCACTCCCAGCATCACCTCCCCTCGCAGGCGACGACGACGGGTCTGCGGAGCAGGCGGCGTACTGGACATGGTCGAAGTGGACATGCCCGTTCCCACTTCCGGTCCGACGACGCGTCGCGTTGCCGGTACCGGGCCGCGTCGGGCGGTCAGAAACGTGAGGACGCCACAGCGATCGGCAGGCCCCTATCGGGACACGCCCCGCCGGCCCGGCACCGACAACGCACCGTCCCCAGCCCACGGCCGACACTGTGACACCGAGACACTTTGGTCAGAAACCCCGTGAGTCAGACCCCGGGCCCGGGCCAGCACCCGCCCGTCCTCCCGCCCCACTCGCCACACGGGCCTTCTGTGGTCACATCTGACCGCTAGGCAGGACCATTCGACAACTCGCGCCTACCAACGGCCGTAGGTGTCGCGCCGATCAGCCTGGCCCGTAGCCCCTCGACCCGTCGCACAAGGGGATCAGCCTTCGCGGTCGGGAGTATGGCCAGGGCGTGGGCGCTCGACGGCGGTCCCTGCTACCCGTAGTCAGTCCACACAGGCCGATGCGCTGTGCCGCGTCGCCATTCCTTCCCCAACAGGGGAGGTGGAGGCCGGGCCCGGGCGGGCGGAGAGCCGCGCGTGAAACACCAGTCCGGCATCGCGCGCTGTGTCACGGTTCCGGGTGGGAACTGTCCTTCCGAGGCAAGGGCGAGTGCATTCGAAGTACGTTTGCTGGACGGTGTGTTGGGGCCGGGCACCTGTGTGCTGACCTCCAGTCCAGATGCCCGGTTGCGGCATTGTGGCACGGCCGTTTGCACAGGACGAGGCCGCACCTGGCCCGGGGCCGGGACCACGCTGAAGACTCACCGCCAGGACCAGTCGGCGGGCCCCTTCGGGAACGGCGCGGTCCGAGGTACACGTGCTCTTGTGCCACGGTCAATTGACATCCACCCACTGCCCTCGGGGGGTGTCCCTATGACTTTGGTCAAGGGGCAATCGGGGTTGGTGGTTGGTAGAAAGTGCTGTCGCGGAGCATCGCGAAGAGGACGTCGGCTCGGCGGCGGGCGAGGCAGAGGAGTGCCTGGGTGCGGTGCTTTCCCTGGGTGATCTTCTTGTCTGTAGGTCCGCGAGGTCGGTTCGGCTAACGCGGCGAATACGGAGAGGAAGAACGCCCTCTTGAGCTGTTTGTTTCTTCTGCGGGAGGGCTGTTCGCCGCGGATCGAGGACCCGGAGTTTCTGGTCGCGGGGGCGAGGCCGGTAGTCAGGCGCCGTAGTGGACGTAAGAGGACCACACGTCAGGACGCCCGGGATTGCGGGAGCGGGCGCGACAGGCTGCCTGGTGGAGGGATCGAGCGGGTCCGGTCGCGGTGCTGAGCGTTTGATAGAAGTCCAGGGCGACCTGTGGGGCTTCCGCGTCGTAGATGGGCCACAGCGTGGCGATGACGTTGCGATAGCCGGCCAGGAGGAATGCCGAAGCAAGGGTGATGGCTTCGTCGGGCAGGACATAGCCGCCCTGCGCGGTGCTGCAGGCTGACAGGAATGCCAGATCGGCATCCAGGTCAATGCGGTTGATAGCGCTTACCGGCAGGACCCTCTCTGTCAGCCTTGGGTGAGACGCCCCGCTTCGTCGGGTTAGCCTGAGAGGGCACGACAGGAGAACCACCCC